>NZ_JBQQCE010000492.1:0-7177 GCF_052245645.1 Streptomyces sp. KR55
GCGGAGTGATCAGCCCGTACGACTCCCACTCCGCAAGTTCCTGCTCTCCGATCCCGGCGGCCGCCAGCAGCTCCGCCCGCCCGATGCGCGCCGCCGTCGGTCTCTCGGAGGACTCCGGCGGGGCTTCGCCGTCACGCTGCCGGCCCAGCGTGGGCAGCCGTACCTCCTCGCCGCGCTCCATCGCGTCGAGGTACTCGCGGATCACCTTGAGCGGCAGATAGTGGTCCCGCTGCATCCTCAGTACGTGGCCGAGTCGCTCGACATCGGCGGCGCTGAACTTGCGATATCCCGAGGGGGTCCGCTGCGGCTCGATGAGCCCCTCGGACTCCAGGAAACGGATCTTGGAAATGGTGACTTCGGGGAACTCCTCGCGCAGCACGTTCAACACCGTGCCGATACTCATCAGCCCGCTGTCCGCGGCGGTGATGCCGTTGCCGGCACCACCGCTCGGTGTATGAAGCATGGACCTTCCCTGGGGGTCCCCCCGGACGAAGCCCGGGGGACGGTCAGATGCCCTGCCGGCTCGCGTAGAAGACCAGCCGATACTTGCCGATCTGTACCTCGTCACCGTTCGACAGAGCGACCTGGTCGATCCGCTCACGGTTGACGTACGTGCCGTTCAGACTGCCCACGTCGGCCACCGTGAACGAACCGTCCGGGCTGCGGCGGAACTCCACATGCCGCCGCGAGACCGTCACGTCGTCCAGGAAGATGTCGCTCTGCGGGTGACGCCCGGCCGTGGTCAGGTCGCTGTCCAGGAGGAAGCGGCTGCCCGAGTTCGGCCCGCGGCGCACGACCAGCAGCGCGGAACCCAGCGGAAGGGCGTCCACCGCAGCCTGCGCCTCGGGCGAGAGCGTCGGCATCGGGGTCTGCCCGGTGGCCTCGGCGTCGTAGGCCTCGAGACCGCTGATGGAGATCGTGGAGGTCGTCTCGGACGGACGCTCGGCGGCCGCACCCGCCCGCAACGGCGCACCGCAGTTGGAACAGAAGCGGCTGCTCTCCGCATTGCGGTTACCGCACCTCGTACACACCAGGGCCGACATGGACGGATCCTCCTGCCGCGGCTGCCCCGCCGGGGCATTGGACGCGTACGGGCCGGCGGAAAACCCTCCACCCGTACTTGAGGTTGACGGTTGCCCGAAACCTATGCCGCCGGACTGGGCAGGGTCAACCGTCGGCGCGCCCTGACCTCCGGAAATGTCACCGCCCGGACCAGCGACCTGGTCGCGGAACAGTGGGCGCTGGCCCTCTGCGTCAGGCTGTGCGCGATGACGAGCGGTGGCGTTGCCGCTGCCCTCTCGTGCGCTCTTGCCGAACAACTTCGCAAACAACTTCACGGGCGATTCCCCTTGACCTGAACAGACCCGCCCGTGGGGCAGGACGAACCCTGACTGCACACTCCGGCCGACCCGGACATCCTCACAACGTCCGTATCCACCAGACAGTTTCCACCACGCACCACCCATTCGGTGCGCCGACCCCCCGCAACCTCATGCCCTCGCCGGACGACCCCCATGCACCCCCGGTTCACTGGGAGGACGACCGAGCGTAGTCAGGTCGCTTCGCAGCTCGCAAGGCGTCCACAACGATCTTGTCCGACCGCTCGACGGTCACGGTGGCCTGCTCCTTCTCGAGCGTCTGCACCACGCCTCCTGGAATGTTGAGCGCCGGTTCGAGGTCCTGCGGCTTGCCGATGACCTTAAAACGATAGGGAGCATTGATCTTGTTCCCGTCGACGCTGACACTCTGCCCGGAGTCGGTCAGATACGTGCCTGCGACCACACGCACCCCGTTCACCTGGATCGCCTCCGCGCCGGCCGCCCGTAGTTCTTGGATCGCGTCGAGCAGCATGTCCGCCTCGACCGTCCCCTTCGTGTCGTCGATGGTCATCGTGATGCCGGGTCCCTGCGCCGCCACCGTGCCCGCCAGAATGCCGAGTTGCCGCTCCTTCTCGATCGTCTGCTTGCGGGCCTCCTCGGCCTGGTTGGAGCTGTTCTCCAACTCGTCGCGCTGCTTCTCGAGCCCCTGCTTCTCGTCCTCAAGACGCTGGGTACGGTCGTCGAGTTCATCGAGGATGCGTACGAGATCCTCCTGCCGCGCGCCCCGCAGCGCGCTGTCGCCGTCGCTGTTCGAGGCGACCTGCACGGCCAGGCCGAAGCCGAGACCGAACAGCAGCAGCGCGACGATGAGTTGGGCACGGGTGACGCGCGGCGGCCACAGACCGTTCACAAGCCGCTGCCGGCCGGTGAGCGCCGGCTCGGACTCCTCCTCGGGGCGGTCCACCGTCGCCGTGGCCGTGGCCGGCACCTCGTCGGGCAGCTCCTTGCGCAGCCGGTTCTCGGCTGTCTCGTCCTGCTTGCTCATCGGCCTCACGCCCGGAACACGTGCCGACGGATCGCCGCGGCATTGGAGAAGATGCGGATGCCGAGAACCACCACGACACCGGTGGACAGCTGCGCGCCGACGCCCAACTTGTCGCCCAGGAACACGATCAGCGCGGCGACGACCACGTTCGACAGGAACGACACCACGAAGACCTTGTCGTCGAAGATGCCGTCGAGCATCGCCCGCAGACCTCCGAAGACTGCGTCCAGCGCCGCCACCACGGCGATCGGCAGGTAAGGCTCGACAGCCGCCGGAACCTCGGGCCGGACCAACAGGCCGGCCACGACTCCCACGACGAGGCCCAGTACGGCGATCACGATGTGCCTTTCTCAGTTCTCGGCTGTGCTGACTCGGTTATCGGCTCTGCTGTGCGGACGATCACACTCGGCGCCGCCGGCAGCCGCACCTCGTCCTCCACGGAGATGCTGGTACGGATGCCGAAGTTCTCCTGCAGGGCATGCAGATAGAGCCCGTCCGCGCTGTTCTGGAACCTGGTGCTCAGCTGCTTCCCGTCGCCCACCGCGAGCACCGTGTACGGCGGCACCAGTGGCCGGTTGTCGACCAGTATCGCGTCACCCGCAGCCCTGATCGCCGACAGCGCCGTCAGCCGCTGCCCATTGATCGAGACGGCCTCGGCGCCCGACTCCCAGAGTCCGTTGACCACCCGCTGCATGTCACGGTCACGCACCCGCCCCGTGTCGGAGAAACCGGACGTTCCGCGCGGGTCGCTGTCACCACCGACGGCGGATTCCTTGGCGTCGTTCACGACCAACTTCACACCGGGGCCGCGTACTTCGGTGGCGCCCGACAGGATTCCCACCAAGTTGGTCTGATCACCGCCGCCGCTCTGCTTCAGCGCCTCGTGCTGGCGGGCGCTCACGTCGTCGCGCAGCTTGTCGACGTCACTCTCCAGCGCGTCCGCAGCCGCGGTCTCCCGGTCGATCCGGTCGATGAGCTCCTCGCGCTCCTTGGCGACCACAGGAGCTGCCACCCGCGCCTGTGCGGCGCCGACGGTCACCACCAGGGCCGCAAGCACCAGGCCGGCAGCGAGACCGAGCTTCGCCCTGAAGGTCCTGGGCATGCCTTCGGCGCCCGCCGCCTGCTTCCTGGCCGCGGCCTCGGCGTATCCGTCGTCGAGGCTGTGATCCATGACGTTGGTGAGCAGCGACATGGACGCGTCCGGGCGTGCGGGGGGCGTGGAACTGCTCCGAACGGGGGGTTGCTGCGGCATGCCGCACATCGTCGCACGTCGCGACCGCTACCTCCGCACGGCCCCACCGGCGTGCCGGACAGGCCCCCTTGGGGACACTTGTCCGGCACGCGCGCGTGCTGCCCGTTTACCGTCCGGCGCTGTCCACGACCGCCGACCACTCGTCGAGCAGGGCCTGCGCGGAGGCGTCATCCGGCCCTTCCGCCCACAGGTGGGTGACCGCCGCGGCCGGGTCTGGCAGCACCATGACCCAACGCCCATCGGCCTCCACCACGCGCACACCGTCCGTGGTGTCCACGTCGCGATCTCCGGCCGCCTCGACGACGCGCCGCATCACCAGCCCCTTGACGGCCCAGGGAGTCGCCAGATCCTGCTTGAGGACGTGCGCCCTGGGGATCCGCGCGTCGATCTGGCTGAGCGTGAGCTGAGTACGCGCCACCAGACCGATCAGCCGCACGAAGGCCGCCGTACCGTCGAAGACACTGCTGAACTCCGGGACGATGAATCCGCCCTTGCCGTCGCCACCGAAGATCGTCGTGTCATCGCGCCCGACCCGCGTCAGGTCGTCAGGGGAAGTGGTGGTCCACTCCACCTGGGTCCCGTGATAGGCCGCGACCTGCTCGGCGATCCTGGTCGTGGTCACCGGCAGGGCGACCCGCCCGCTGCGCCGCTCAGCGGCCACCAGGTCGAGCATCACGAGCAGCGCCCGGTCGTCCTCGACGATCCGCCCCTTCTCGTCGACCAGCGACAGCCGCTCACCGACGGGATCGAACCGCACCCCGAATGCGGCCCGCGCGGACGCAACGATCTCTCCTAGCCGCACCAGCCCCGACCGCCGGGCATCCGCCGTCTCCGTCGGCCTGGACTCGTCCAGACCGGGATTGATCGTCAGCGAGTCCACGCCCAGCTTGCCGAGCAGGCTGGGCAGCACGAGCCCCGCACTACCGTTCGATGCATCGACGACGACCTTCAGC
Organism: Streptomyces sp. KR55; assembly: GCF_052245645.1. Lineage (NCBI taxonomy): Bacteria > Bacillati > Actinomycetota > Actinomycetes > Kitasatosporales > Streptomycetaceae > Streptomyces > Streptomyces sp. KR55. Next base: position 4,570 of record NZ_JBQQCE010000492.1, read on the forward strand.
CCGGACTCGGCGATGCCGGTCGTGTCCACATTCCGCAACAGCGACCCGGAGTACGAGTCGAAGACACTGGCCGGGAAGTGCAGATCCCCGATCTCTCCCGGGAACGCACGCCGGTACTCCTGCCGCGCGAACACCCGGTCCAGCTTCCGCTGACTTGCCTGCGACAGGTCGGCTCCTCGCCCGTCGAAGAACATGATGTCCACGGAATCCGGCACGCCGGGCGTGGTCCGGATCATGATCCCGCCGGCACTGCCACGTGCCGTCTGCTGCCTCGCCACCGGCAGCGGTACGTTCTCCAGGTCCCGTACGTCGATGGCACTGGCCTGCAGCGCGGAGATCACCGCCCGCTTCAGCGCACGCGCACCACGGGAATGGTCACGGGCCGTGGTCACCGTGGAGCCCTTTTTCAAGGTCGTGGCATAGGCGCCGGCGAGGCGCACGGCCAACTCGGGCGTGATCTCGACGTTCAGAATTCCGGAGACGCCGCGGGCGCCGAAGAGATGCGCCTGCCCCCTCGATTCCCATATGACCGAGGTGTTGACGAAGGCACCGGCCTCGATGGTCTTGAACGGGTAGACCCGCACATTGCCCTGCACGATCGATTCTTCACCGATGAGGCACTCGTCGCCGATGACCGCGCCGTCCTCGATCCGCGCCGCCCGCATGATGTCGGTGTTCTTGCCGACGACACAGCCCCGCAGATTGCTGTGCTGCCCGACGTACACGTTGTCGTGCACAACGGCCTTGTGCAGGAACGCCCCGCTCTTGACGACGACATTCGAGCCGACGACGGTGTGCTCACGGATTTCCGAGCCGGCCTCGACCTTGGCATAGTCACCGATGTAGAGCGGCCCGCGGAGCACGGCGTCAGGATGCACCTCGGCGCCTTCGGCCACCCACACACCAGGTGAGATCTCGAAGCCGTCGAGTTCGACGTCGACCTTGCCCTCCAGGACATCGGCCTGCGCCTTCACATAGCTCTCGTGCGTGCCGACATCCTCCCAGTACCCTTCGGCGACATAGCCGTAGATCGGCTTGCCCTCCTTCATGAGCTGCGGGAAGACATCGCTGGACCAGTCGACGGGGACATCGGCCTCGACATAGTCGAAGACCTCGGGCTCCATCACGTAGATGCCGGTATTGACGGTGTCCGAGAACACCTGGCCCCAGGTCGGCTTCTCCAGGAACCGCTCGACCTTGCCCTCTTCGTCGACGATGGTGATACCGAATTCCAGTGGGTTGGGGACACGCGTCAGGCAGACAGTGACCAGCGCACCCTTTTCCTTGTGGAAGTTGATCAGCTCGGTGAGGTCGAAGTCGGTCAGGGCATCACCGGAGATGACGAGGAACGTGTCGTCCTTCAACGCCTCTTCGGCGTTCTTGACACTTCCGGCGGTACCGAGTGGCTTCTCCTCGTTGGCATAGGTGAGCTCCATACCGAGCTCCTCGCCGTCACCGAAGTAGTTCTTGACCAGTGAGGCAAGGAACTGGACAGTCACGACAGTCTCGTTGAGCCCATGCCTTTTGAGCAGCCGCAGAACGTGCTCCATGATCGGCCGGTTGGCCACCGGCAGGAGCGGCTTGGGCATGCTTGAGGTCATAGGACGAAGGCGCGTGCCTTCGCCACCGGCCATCACGACGGCCTTCATGTCGGAAGCGTCCTCCTCGAAGAGACGACGGTCTAGCCGACTTCACCCGTCCGAATTGTCCCGCACTTTTCCCTCGCGGGCCATCGCACCGCTACGGCCGCACGTTCGGCGAGCTCAATCGGTCATGGCGTCCGCACGAACCAGGCGGCGGACTTGCACCACATAGAGGACTCCTGCCCACCAGTAGAGGGTTGTACCCCATCCTGCGAACGCCCATCCGAAAATAGCAGCGAGTGACGAGATCCATCCACTTCCGTCACTGAGCAACAGCAAGGGGAAGGCGTACATCAGGTTGAAGGTGGCGGCCTTCCCGAGGAAGTTCACCTGCGGCGGCGGATATCCGTGACGCCTGAGGATGCCCACCATCACCAGCAGGACCAGTTCCCGCGCAAGCAGTACAGCGGTCAACCAGATTGGCAGAATCTCTCGCCACGTAAGACCGACCAGGGTCGAGAGAATGTAGAGTCGGTCGGCCGCGGGATCAAGAAGCCGGCCGAGACTGCTGATCTGGTTCCAGCGTCGGGCAAGTTTGCCGTCCAGGTAGTCACTGATCCCGCTGAGAGCCAGCACCAACAGCGCCCAGCCATCACTCTTCGGTCCCCCGAACTCGGGCCTGAGGATCAGCCACAGGAAGAGGGGCACGCCGACGAGCCGCGCCATGCTGAGGATGTTCGGGATGGTGAGGACCCGGTCCGTCTGGACGCGAGTCTCCTGGACCTCCAACCGGGGGCCTCCTGTCGAAAACGAGCCAACTATGCCCACTGACCTTACCTCAACGCAAAAAAGCTCTGGCTCTCGGGCCAGGTGCCCGAGAGCCAGAGCTCTAAAAGGAGTTCGGCGGTGTCCTACTCTCCCACAGGGTCCCCCCTGCAGTACCATCGGCGCTGTGAGGCTTAGCTTCCGGGTTCGGAATGTAACCGGGCGTTTCCCTCACGCTATGACCACCGAAACACTGTGAA
>NZ_JBQQCE010000493.1:0-7146 GCF_052245645.1 Streptomyces sp. KR55
GATGGGTCACACGGTGCCCGGCGAGCACCTCCGCCTCCGCCCGCAGCCGGGCCCCCTCCGCAAGGCTCGACCCGGCGTCGATCAGCAGCGCCGCGCCCCGGCCGACCACCAGCCCCACCGTGCAGTCCCAGCCAGGCAGACGGCACCGGCCGACACCGGCCGCCAGCCGCTCCCACCCGAGCTCTTCCCAAGTCACCGTCATACGGCGACGCTAGCTGTAGGCGCCCGCATGCCACGACCTCACAGGACCGGCCTTGCCCGGGCCGTACCCGACGGCCGTACACTGGGCCGGGTAAGGCTGGCACTCGCATGCGCCGAGTGCCAGGGGGAGCGCCAAGGGGACGACGTGACGGAGGTGTGCGCCATGCTCAGCGAACGACGGCTTCAGGTGCTGCGCGCCATCGTCCAGGACTACGTCGGCACCGAAGAGCCGGTCGGCTCCAAGGCCCTCACCGAGCGGCACAGCCTCGGCGTCTCCCCGGCGACCGTCCGCAACGACATGGCGGCCCTGGAGGACGAGGGGTACATCGCCCAGCCGCACACCAGCGCCGGGCGCATCCCGACGGACAAGGGCTACCGGCTCTTCGTCGACAAGCTGGCCGAGGTCAAGCCGCTGACCGCGCCGGAGCGGCGCGCGATCCAGAACTTCCTCGACGGTGCCGTCGATCTCGACGATGTGGTGGCCCGGACCGTGCGGCTGCTCGCGCAGCTCACGCGGCAGGTCGCGGTGGTGCAGTATCCGTCGCTGACCCGGTCCACGGTGCGGCATGTGGAGCTGCTGTCGCTGGCTCCCGCGCGCGTGATGCTGGTCCTGATCACGGACACGGGCCGGGTGGAGCAGCGTATGGTCGACTGCCCGGCACCGTTCGGCGAGTCCTCCCTTGCGGATCTGCGGGCACGGCTCAACAGCAGGGTCGCGGGTCGGCGTTTCACGGACGTGCCGCAGTTGGTGCAGGATCTGCCGGAGGCCTTCGAAATCGAGGACCGCGGCACGGTCCAGACGGTACTCTCCACCCTCCTGGAGACGCTCGTCGAACAGACCGAGGAGCGGCTGATGATCGGCGGCACCGCCAATCTGACCCGCTTCGGACATGACTTCCCCCTCACCATCCGGCCGGTGCTGGAGGCGCTGGAGGAGCAGGTCGTGCTCCTCAAGTTGCTTGGTGAGGCGAAGGATTCGGGCATGACCGTGCGCATCGGGCACGAGAACGCCCATGAGGGACTCAACTCCACGTCGGTGGTGTCGGTCGGCTACGGTTCGGGCGGCGAGGCAGTCGCCAAGCTCGGCGTGGTCGGACCGACCCGCATGGATTACCCGGGAACGATGGGAGCGGTACGCGCAGTGGCACGGTACGTCGGACAGATCCTGGCGGAGTCGTAAGTGGCCACGGATTACTACGCCGTTCTCGGCGTGCGCCGTGACGCGTCGAAGGAAGAGATCAAGAAGGCCTTCCGGCGGCTCGCTCGCGAGCTGCACCCGGACGTCAACCCCGATCCGAAGACGCAGGAGCGGTTCAAGGAGATCAACGCCGCTTACGAGGTGCTGTCGGACCCGCAGAAGAAGCAGGTCTACGACCTCGGCGGCGACCCGCTCTCGCAGAGCGGCGGCGCGGGCGCCGGCGGCTTCGGTGCGGGCGGCTTCGGGAACTTCTCGGACATCATGGACGCGTTCTTCGGTACGGCGTCGCAGCGCGGGCCGCGCTCGCGTACGCGCCGGGGCCAGGACGCGATGATCCGTATCGAGGTCGAGCTGGACGAGGCAGCCTTCGGTACGACGAAGGACATCCAGGTCGACACGGCCATCGTGTGCGCCACGTGCAGTGGTGAGGGCGCGGCGCCGGGGACCTCCGCCCAGACGTGTGACATGTGCCGCGGTCGCGGTGAGGTGTCGCAGGTCACGCGGTCGTTCCTGGGGCAGGTCATGACCTCCCGGCCGTGTCCGCAGTGCCAGGGCTTCGGCACCGTGGTGCCCAACCCGTGCCCGGAGTGCGCGGGCGACGGCCGGGTGCGGTCGCGTCGGACGCTGACGGTGAAGATCCCGGCCGGTGTCGACAACGGCACGCGGATCCAGCTCGCCGGCGAGGGCGAGGTCGGCCCCGGTGGCGGTCCGGCCGGTGACCTGTACGTCGAGATCCACGAGCTGCCGCACCCGACCTTCCAGCGCCGCGGCGACGACCTGCACTGCACGGTCACGATCCCGATGACGGCGGCGGCCCTCGGTACGAAGGTGCCGCTGGAGACCCTCGACGGCATGGAGGAGGTCGACATCCGCCCCGGCACCCAGTCCGGCCAGTCGATCCCCCTGCACGGGCGGGGCGTCACGCACCTGCGCGGCGGCGGGCGCGGCGACCTGATCGTCCACGTCGAGGTCCAGACCCCCACGAAGCTCGATCCCGAGCAGGAGCGACTCCTGCGGGAGCTGGCCAAGCTGCGCGGCGAGGAACGGCCGCAGGGGCAGTTCCAGCCGGGGCAGCAGGGGTTGTTCTCGCGGCTGAAGGATGCGTTCAACGGGCGCTGACTTTTGACTCCCGGCGTTGGTGAGGCACCGCTTCCTGGTGCCGGCCTCGCTGGGGGCTGCGCCCCCAGACCCCCGCTTCGGCCTGGACGGCCTCGTCCTCAAACTCCCCCACTCTCGGCTCCGCTCGAGCGGGGGGACCCCCACGACGGGCTGTTTTTGCCGACCGGCCTTCATTGGTTGCCCCTGGCCTATGCCGACGGAAGGCCGGATTCGGACTTGTTCGGAGGACGTGACAACATGCCGTCATGTCCTCCGCACTGACCGATCTCTTCCCGCTTCCGATCGTGCAGGCCCCCATGGCGGGCGGCGTCTCCGTGCCGCAGCTTGCGGCTGCCGTGTCCGAGGCGGGCGGGCTCGGGTTTCTGGCCGCCGGGTACAAGACGGCCGACGGCATGTACCAGGAGATCAAGCAGCTGCGGGGACTCACCGGCCGTCCCTTCGGCGTGAACCTGTTCATGCCGCAGCCCGAGTACGCCGAGCCTGCCGCCGTGGACGTCTACGCCCACCAGCTGGCCGGCGAGGCCGCCTGGTACGAGGCCGAGCTCGGCGATCCGGACTGCGGGCGGGACGACGGCTACGACGTCAAGCTCGCGGTGCTGCTCGACAACCCGGTGCCGGTGGTCTCCTTCCACTTCGGCTGCCCCAGCCGTGAGGTCCTGGACGCCCTGCGCCGCGCCGGAACCCTCACCCTGGTCACCGCCACCACGCCCGACGAGGCCCGCGCCATCGAGCGGGCCGGTGCCGACGCCGTGATCGTCCAGGGCGTCGAGGCCGGCGGCCACCAGGGCACCCACCGGGACATCCCCGAGAACGACGGCTCCGCTCTCGGGCTGCTCTCCCTGATCGCCCAGGTCCGCGAGGCCGTCGGACTTCCCCTCGTCGCCGCCGGCGGCATCATGCGCGGCAGCCAGATCGCCGCCGCCCTCGCCGCGGGCGCGAGCGCCGCCCAGCTGGGCACCGCCTTCCTCGCCACGCCCGAGTCCGGCGCCAACGCCGTGCACAAGCAGGCGCTGACCAACCCCCTCTTCGTCCGTACGGCACTCACCCGCGCCTTCTCCGGGCGGCCCGCCCGCGGGCTCGTCAACCGCTTCATGCGGGAACACGGCCCGTACGCCCCCGCCGCCTACCCGGAGATCCACCACCTCACCTCCCCGCTGCGCAAGGCGGCCGCCAAGGCGGGCGATGCGCAGGGTATGGCGCTGTGGGCGGGGCAGGGCCACCGGATGGCGCGCGAGCTGCCGGCCGGGCAGCTGGTGGAGGTGCTGGCCGCCGAACTCGACGCCGCCAGGACAGCGTTGTCCTCCCGGGGCGGTGCCGTATGACCGCGCCCGTCTTCGTGGTGGAGCGGCTCGACGACAACGGGCCCGAGTTCGTGCTCGACGGCCCCGAGGGCCGGCACGCCGTCTCCGTCAAGAGACTGCGGCCCGGTGAGGACGTCGTCCTCACCGACGGACGCGGCCACTGGACGGAAGGGGTCGTCAAGGCCGCCGAGGGCAAGGACCGGCTCATCGTGCAGCTGCACGGGGTGCGCGAGGAGCCGGAGGAGTCCCCCCGGATCACCGTCGTCCAGGCCCTCCCCAAGGGCGACCGCGGCGAGCTGGCCGTGGAGACGATGACCGAGGTCGGCGTCGACGCGATCGTGCCGTGGGCGGCCGCCCGCTGCATCACCCAGTGGAAGGGCGAGCGCGGAGCCAAGGCGCTGTCGAAGTGGCGGGCCACGGCTCGCGAGGCCGGCAAGCAGTCCCGCAGGGTGCGCTTCCCGGAGGTCGGGGAGGCGGCGACGAGCAAGCAGGTCGCCGCGCTGCTGGCCGGGGCCGACTTCGCCGCCGTACTGCACGAGAGCGGCGACGAACCGCTCGCCGCCGCCGAACTGCCCGCCGACGGCGAGATCGTGCTGGTCGTCGGGCCCGAAGGCGGCGTCTCCCCCGAGGAGTTGGCGCTCTTCGAGGAGGCGGGCGCGAAGGCCTACCGCCTCGGCCCGACCGTGCTGCGCACCTCCACCGCCGGTACGGCCGCGGCCGCGCTGCTCCTCGGCCGCACCGGACGCTGGTCCTGACCCAGGTGAGGGAGGACGTCATGGAACTCGCCCAAGTGCGGCTGCTGGTCGGTGACTTCGCCGCCTGCTACCGCTTCTACGCCGACGTCCTCGGCCTCAAGCCGCAGTCGGGCGCGACCGAGGGGCCGTACGAGAAGTTCAGTCCCGCCACCGGATCGGCGGGCATCGCCCTCCAGGACCGGGCGATGATGGCCGGCGTCCTGGGGGAGCTGGGCGACACGGCGACCGGGCACCGCTCGCTGGTCGTACTGCGCGTCGACGACCTGGACGGCTACTGCGAGCGCATCACCTCACGCGGCGCGACCCTCCTGCACGGCCCGGCGCCCATGACGGACCGCATGCGGGCCGCCCACCTCAAGGACCCGGAGGGGAACCTGGTGGAACTGCAGGAGTGGCTGCTGCTGCGCGGCTGACCACCGAGGGCACCGAGTGGCCGTATGTGCCCTACCGCGACGGCCGGGGCAGTGGCAGGCTGCCGTCCATGGGGGCACTGCGGTGGATTCGGGGGCGGCCGCGCGGGACGCGGGTGGTGGCTGTGGCGGGAGCCGTGGTGGTCGGCGTGGGCGGGATCGCGGCCTGCGAACCGGGTGCCATGAGCTCGGCGACGGTGGCCTACACGACCGACGAGCTGGTGACGCGGGAACTGCAGCGGCAGAAGGCCGACGTCCAATGGCTCAGCTGCACCGCCGACTTCGGCAACAGGACCGGCTCGACCCCGTCCGCGAGCGTCGACACCGTCGCGGACGTCGACTGCCAGGGCCGGACCACCGACGGCAAGGACATCACCGTCACCGGCAAGGTGACCCGCGCGGTCGACGGCGCCTGTGTACGCGGTGACCTCACCGCCGAGGTGGACGGCAAGGAGTGGTTCCACGTCACCGGGCTCGGCGACTGCAACGCCACCAGCGCCCCGCCGGCCGGCAACCGGCCCGGCGGCGGGCCCACCACCACCGTGACCGTCACCAAGACCGTCTGGTGCCACGGCGATCCGAACTGCTGGCCGGAAGGCAAGTGAGGAGAGGCGGACAAGTGATCCAAACCTCTGTGCGCGGGCCCCGCCGCTGCATAGGGTGATCGGGTGACAGAGTCCGCAGCGCCCGCCCCGTCGGCGTATCTCCGCTTTCCGCACCTGCACGGCGATGTGGTCGCCTTCACCGCCGAGGACGACGTCTGGATCGCTCCCCTCGACGGCGGCCGGGCCTGGCGGGTGAGTGCCGACAACGTCCCGGTGACCATGCCGCGCATCTCGCCCGACGGCACCACCGTCGCCTGGACCTCGACCCGCGACGGCGCCCCCGAGGTGCACATCGCGCCCGTCGACGGCGGCCCGGCGCGGCGGCTCACCCACTGGGGCAGCGTGAGGACCGAGGTCCGCGGCTGGACCCCGGACGGACAGGTCCTCACCCTCACCACGCACGGCCAGGCCAGCCTGCGCCGCACCTGGGCGCACGCCGTCCCGCTGGACGGCGGACCGGCGACCCGGCTGCCGTACGGGCCGGTCGGGGAGGTCGCGTACGGGCCGCACACCGTGCTGCTGTCCGCGCCGATGGGACGCGAGGCCGCCAAGTGGAAGCGGTACCGGGGCGGCACGGCGGGCAAGTTGTGGATCGACCGGGAGGGGGACGGGGAGTTCGTACGGCTGCATGAGGAGCTGGACGGGAACATCGAGTTCCCGGTGTGGGTGGGGGACCGGATCGCCTTCCTGTCCGACCACGAGGGCACCGGCGCGCTCTACTCCTCCCTCGCCGACGGCTCCGACCTGCGCCGGCACACCCCCCTCGACGGCTTTTATGCCCGGCATGCCGCGAGCGACGGCACCCGTGTCGTCTACTCCTGCGCCGGTGAACTCTGGCTGCTGGACGACCTCGACGGGGCCGAGCCGCACCGGCTCGCGCTGCGGCTCGGCGGGCAGCACACCGACCGGCAGCCGTACCCGGTGAACGCCTCCCGCTGGTTCGGGTCCGCCTCGCCCGACCACACCGCGCGCGGCAGCGCGCTCTCCGTGCGCGGCGGGGTGCACTGGGTGACGCATCGCTCCGGCCCCGCCCGCGCGCTGGCCGCCGAGCCCGGCGTACGGGCCCGGCTGCCGCGCACCTTCCGCGCGGAGGGCGAGGAGTGGGTGGTGTGGGTGACGGACGCCGAGGGCGAGGACGCCCTGGAGTTCGCGCCCGCCACCGGACTGACCCCGGGCTCCGTCCCGCGCCGGCTCGCCGCCGGGCAGCTCGGCCGGGTCCTGGAGCTCGCCATGGCGCCCGACGGCAGCCGGGCCGCCGTCGCCGCGCACGACGGGCGGCTGCTGCTCGTCGAACGGGAGACCGGCGAGGTGCGGGAGGTCGACCGCAGCGACAACGGAGACGTCTCCGGGCTGGTCTTCTCGCCGGACTCGGCGTGGCTCGCCTGGTCCCACCCCGGCCCCCGCCCGCTCTGCCAGCTGAGGCTCGCCAACACCACCGACCTGTCGGTCACCGAGGCGACCCCGCTGCGCTTCCAGGACTACGCGCCCGCCTTCACCGCCGACGGCAAGCACCTCGCCTTCCTCTCCAACCGATCCTTCGACCCCGTCTACGACGAG
>NZ_JBQQCE010000494.1:0-7145 GCF_052245645.1 Streptomyces sp. KR55
ACGCCCTGCTGGCCGAGCGCGACGGTGGGTACGTCGTGGAGGTTGTGACGGGTCAGGGGTCGGAGTACCGCCCGGTCGAACTCGGCATGTTCGCCAACGGCATGGTCGAGGTTTCCGGTGACGGCATCACCGAGGGCACGGTCGTGGGGGTCCCGAAGTGACCGGTCTGACCCCTCCGGTGGTCGAGCTGACCGGGGTGTCGAAGGCCTACGGCGACGTCGTCGCGCTCCGGTCGGCGGATCTGGTGATCCAGCGCGGCGAACTCCTCGCGGTCGTCGGCCCGTCGGGCTCGGGCAAGTCGACGATGCTCAACATCATGGGCACGCTCGACCGCCCGTCGGGCGGCACGGTCCGGATCACCGGTCACGATGTCGAGAAGCTGAGCGACCGGGAACTGTCCGCACTGCGGGCCGGCACCATCGGCTTCGTGTTCCAGCACTTCCACCTCGCCGCCGGCGTCCCGGCGATCGACAGCGTCGCGGACGGCCTGCTGTACAGCGGCAAGCCGCGCCGTGAACGGCGCCGGACCGCCGAGCGGGCACTGCGCCGGGTGGGTCTGGGCCACCGGCTCTACCACGAGCCGCATCAGCTGTCCGGCGGTGAGAAGCAGCGGGTGGCGATCGCCCGGGCGGTGGTGGGCGATCCACCGCTGCTCCTGGCCGACGAGCCGACCGGCGCGCTGGACTCCCGGTCGGGCGCGGTGGTGATGGAACTGCTGCACGAACTGCACGAGGCAGGGACGACCGTGGTGGTCATCACCCACGACCGGGACATCGCGGGGTCGCTGCCGCGCGAGGTCCGGCTCAGGGACGGCCTCATCGAGCACGACTCCGCCTCCGCCGCGGCGCCCGTCGCCGCGCTGCCGGAAGGGGCCGCACGATGACCGCACCGCACGCGACGAGGGAACTAACGCCGGCCGCACGGCCCTGGGCCGACCTGCCGCCGCCACCGCGTCCCAAGGCCGCGCGGCTGAGCCCCGCCGACGTGGCCCGGGTCGGCGGATGGGGACTGCGCTCCCGCCCCATGCGGGTGTTCCTGTCGGCGCTGGGCATCGCCATCGGCATCGCCGCCATGATCGGGGTGGTGGGTATCTCCACCTCCTCGAAGGAGGACCTCAACCGCAAGCTCTCCGCGCTCGGCACCAACCTGCTCACGGTCAGCCCCGGCACGTCACTCAGCGGTGACACGGCTCATCTGCCGAAGGAGTCCGTGGAGATGATCGGGAACATCCCGGCCGTCGAGTCGGTCTCCGCCCTGGGCGGCACGGACGCCAAGGTCTACCGCAACGACCGCATCCCCAAGGAGGAGTCCGGCGGACTCACCGTGAGCGCGGCCCGCACCGACCTGCCGAAGTCCGTCGGGGCGAAGCTCGTCACGGGGCAGTGGCTGAACGACGCCACCAGCAAGTACCCGGCCGTCGTGCTCGGTTCGTCGGCCGCGGAGCAGCTCGGCGTGCACCAGGCCGGGCCGGACGTCCAGGTCTGGCTCGGGGACCGCTGGTTCACCGTCATCGGCATCCTCGCCGCCAACGAACTCGTCCCGGACCTGGACTCGGCCGCGCTGGTCGGCTGGTCCGTCGCCGAGAAGGAGCTGGGCTTCGACGGCTATCCGACGACGATCTACACCCGCGCCGAGGAGTCCGAGGTCGAGGACGTCCAGGCCGTCCTGGGTGCCACCGCCAACCCGGAGAGCCCCAACGAGGCCGATGTCTCCCGGCCTTCGGACGCGCTGGCGGCCAAGCACGCCACGGACGACGCGCTGAGCGGCCTGCTGCTCGGCCTGGGCGGTGTGGCCCTGCTGGTCGGCGGTGTGGGAGTGGCCAACACCATGGTCATCTCGGTACTGGAGCGACGCTCCGAGATCGGCCTGCGCCGGGCGCTGGGTGCCACCCGCGGGCAGATCCGCACCCAGTTCCTCGCCGAGGCCCTGCTGCTGTCGGCCCTCGGCGGCCTGGGCGGCGTACTCCTCGGCATCGGCGTCACCGTCGGCTTCGCCGCCTATCAGGGCTGGGCCGCCGTGGTGCCGATCTGGGCCATTGCCGGCGGTATCGGCGCCACGCTCGTGATCGGCGGCCTGGCGGGCTTCTACCCCGCCGTACGAGCCGCCCGGCTGCCTCCGACCGAAGCCCTGGCGACCACCTAGCGACACCCTCAGGACCGCGGTGCCCCCGTCGCAATCCCCCGCCGGCGGGGGCATCGCTCCGCTCCGTCGCCGCGGCCGGCGCGGCGTCCAAGTGCCCGGACTGGGCGGTTGGACGCGTTGTCGTCGGACGCGGCGTTCATGTGATCCTGGCGCCGGGGAGGCGCCCTTTCCGTCGTGCTGCCGGAAAGCCTCGCGAATAGTGTGCGTGGTGAATTCCCGTAATACGCGGCCGACGGTGTCGAACTGGCCGTGCCTTGTTGGTCTTTGGTGGTTCGGTTAGCGTGTTTCACGCCTATTCCGGCACAAAGACTGACGGGAGCAGTGATGGCGAATCCGTTCGACGACGAAAACGGATCTTTCCTGGTTCTGGTGAACGAGGAGAACCAGCATTCCCTCTGGCCCGCATTCGCCGAGGTTCCGGCCGGCTGGCGGGTGGCTTTCGGTGAGAGCACCCGCAAGGACTGCATGGAATACATCGAGGAGAACTGGCAGGACATGCGTCCGCAAAGCCTCATCGATGCCATGCGGAAATCCGAAGCAGCTCGCTGACAAAGGCCACCCGACGGTGACTACGAGACAGAGGTGGTATCTGTGGCCATGATGGGTGGCCCAGGGCCGATGATCATCAGAAGTGACGGGCCCGACTCCTCGATCAAGAATCAGAGAGCCAAGCCCGGCACGGCGAAACGGATTCTCCCTTACACCAGGCCGCACCGCCGCAGCATAGGTTGTCTCCTGGTCCTCACCACGCTGAACGCCGGCTGCGCGGTGGCCCCGCCGCTCCTGCTCAAGTTCCTGATCGACGACGGCATCCTGGCGCAGGACACCTCGGTCGTCGTGTGGCTCGCCGTGGCCGTCGCGGTCCTCGCGGCCGTCGCCGCCCTCGTGGGCTACGGGGAGGCCTGGTACTCGGCCCAGGTCAGCGAGGGGCTCATCTACGACCTGCGCACCAAGGTCTTCGACCATGTGCAGCGCCAGCCGCTGGCCTTCTTCACCCGCGCCCAGACCGGCGCCCTGGTCAGCAGGCTGAACACCGACGTGATCGGCGCCCAGCAGGCCGTGACCCAACTGCTGTCGACGGTCGTGTCCGCCGGACTGACCATGGTCTTCGTCCTGGCGACCATGTTCTACCTGTCCTGGGTGATCACGCTGTTCTCCCTGGCGCTGGTGCCGTTCTTCGTCCTGCCCGGCCGGCTCATCGGCCGCCGGATGCAGGGACTGGTGCGTCAGCACATGCAGGCCAACGCCGACATGGGCTCGATGATGCACGAGCGCTTCAACGTGAGCGGCGCGCTGCTGGCCAAGCTGTACGGCCGGCCCGACAAGGAGACCCGCGCGTACGCGAAGCTGGCGGCCAGGGGCCGGGACATCGGCGTCCGCAACTCCGTCGCCATGAAGATGCTGTTCCTCGCCACCATGTTCGTCGGCTCGCTGGCCACCGCAGCGGTGTACGGCATCGGCGGTGTGCTGGCGATCGACGGTTCCTTCCAGATCGGCACGTTGGTCGCCCTCGCGACGCTGCTCACCCGGCTGATGGGCCCGGTCGGACAGCTGTCCAACGCCCAGGCCGACGCGATGACGGCACTCGTCAGCTTCGACCGGCTCTTCGAGGTGCTCGACCTCAAGCCGCTGATCGCCGAGAAACCTGGTGCGACCGCGCTGCCGCCGGCCGAGGGCGACAGCCCCAAGGCACCCGAGATCGAGTTCCAGGGGGTGTCCTTCCGCTACCCGAAGGCCGCCGACGTCTCGCTGGCCTCGCTCGAATCCATCGCCATGCCCTCGCACGACCGCGACGTGGACAACGCGTGGACGCTGCGCGACCTCAGCTTCACCGTGCCCGCCGGCAAGCTGACCGCACTGGTCGGCCCCTCCGGCGCGGGCAAGACCACGCTGACCCACCTGGTGCCCCGGCTGTACGACCCGGACGAGGGCGTCGTACGCATCGACGGCCACGACCTGCGGGACCTGACGCTGGAGTCGCTGAACGACACGGTGGGCATGGTCACCCAGGACTCGCACCTGTACCACACGACGATCCGCGAGAACCTGCTGTACGCCCGCCCCGACGCCACCGAGCAGCAACTGATCGAGGCGTGCCGGGCGGCACAGATCTGGAAGCTGGTCGAATCGCTGCCCAACGGCCTGGACACCATGGTCGGTGACCGCGGTTACCGGCTCTCCGGCGGTGAGAAGCAGCGCATCGCCATGGCCCGGCTGCTGCTCAAGGCGCCGCCCGTCGTCGTGCTCGACGAGGCCACCGCGCACCTCGACTCGGAGTCCGAGGCCGCGCTCCAGCGGGCGCTGAAGACCGCCCTCGCCGGCCGGACGTCGCTGGTCATCGCCCACCGGCTCTCCACGATCCGGGACGCGGACCAGATCCTGGTCGTCGACGAGGGCCGGATCGTAGAGAGCGGCACCCACGACGAGCTGCTCGCCCTCGACGGTCTTTACGCCGAGCTGTACCGCACGCAGTTCTCCCGCCAGTCCTCACTGGGCAGCGGCGAGCCAGAGCCCGAGCGCGTCCCCGAACCGGCGGGCGCCCCCGGCCACTTCATGGGCCCGGATGGTCCCGGTCCGGTGTTCCATGGTCCCGGCCCGGGTGGTCCGGGTGGTCCCGGTCCGGTGTTCCATGGTCCCGGCCCGGGTGGTCCGGGTGGTCCCGGCCCGGTGTTCCACGGTCCCGGCCCGGGTGGTCCGGGTGGTCCCGGCCCGGTGTTCCACGGTCCCGGCCCCGGCAGCCCGGGTCACCACGGCCCCGGCCCGCACGGCCCCGGAGAGCCGGGCCAGCACCCCTCCTAGCACCGCCCGCAGCACCGACGATGCGTGGTGCCCGTGACCTCGGATACCGGTCGCGGGCACCACGCATCGCCGCGTCCGGGCCCGAAGGCCCACGGCAGCGGTCATGCCGGGCGGGACGGCGCTCACGTCCCGTACCCCCACCCGAAGACCGTCGGCTGCCTGCCCCTGCCCTGCCCCTTGGCCATCCACCCATCGATCCATCGATCCATCGATCTATCGACCATCGAGCGCCGACCGCTGGTCGCTGCGCGCTGACGTCCGGCCGTTGACCGCGGCCCCGGCGTGACGACCGGTCCGCCGGGAACCGGCCGCGACGACTGGCCCCGTACTGCACGAGTCGACCGCGCGGAAGAGACCAGACGGACGGCGCGAGTGACCCGCCGTCAGAACGCGAAACGCCCGGTGGGGACTCCCGCCGGGGACCTCACCGCGTACCGGCCGCTCAGTCGGCCGGGTGTGCCACGCCGCCGGCGGTCCTGCGCCGGTCCATCAGCTGACGGAAGGCGGCCCGGTCGTTACTGCGGGGGAACGGCTCGTCGGGCACCGGCACCCCGAGGAACGCGCACAGCGGCTCCCAGCCCTGACGGACCTCGAAGACCAGCAGCCGCGCGGGGTCGATCTCCCGCTTCACCGCGGCGACGTGCTCCTCGAAGACCTCGATGGCGTGTTGCTTGTCGGTGAACCGGCCGTCGAAGACACCGTCCCAGACGACGTCCAGGGACATCTGACGCACCTGGGCGAACAACGGATCGGCGTCGTCGGGCAGTGGAGCCACGGCCGCGGCGTGGATGCTGCTCTCGGCACTGGCGTACCAGGACTCCGGGTCACGTACGGTGAGGATCACCTTGGCATCCGGGAAGGCCGCGGTGATGTCCCGCCAGAACGCGGCGCCCGGCCAGTCCACGCTCGACCGGTAACCCTTGTACGCCCGCGCCCAGTCGACCGACTCGCCCCGGGCGGCGGCCCGCCACAGCGGAAGGGTGTCCGGGTCCTCGAACAAACCCAGCATGTGATGACAGGGACCGAAGCCGAGCCGTTCCAGTGCGGTTCTCAGCGAGAGGGTTCCGGTACGACCGAATCCCGCGCCGAAGACCTCCAGCATGGTTCCTCCTCGTGTGGGGGTGGGGAACGACGGTCCGCGGCTCACGCGCCGCAGAGCAGGACCGCCCAGATCGTGGCGCCAGGACCGAAGGCCAGGACCACGCCGTACTCTCCGGAGCCCAGGGGCCGGGTGGACTGCAATCGCCGGAGCACGCCGAGCACGGCCGGGGCCGCGGTGTTGCCGTACTCGCGCATCACCGCCCGGGCCACGGCCATGGAGTCCTCCGGCAGGCCGATCGCCTCCTCGACGCGGTCCAGGATGCGCCGCCCGCCCGGGTGCACCGCCCACCAGGCCACGTCGCCCCAGGCGAGGCCGTTCCTGGCCAGCAGCTCCTTCGCCGGCAGGCCGACCGCGGAGGCGACGACGTCGGGCATGGTCGGGGCCAGCCGGATCCTGAGCCCCAGGTCACCGAGGTGCACCTGGAGGTCCTCGGCGTGCGCGGGGACGGTCAGCTGCTCGGCGTCGACCACCCGCGCCCCCGGCGCGCCCGGCTCGTCGGGCTGGAGGACGACCGCTGCCGCGCCGTCGCCGAACAGGGTCAGGACGACCGCCGCCTCCTTGTCGTACGGCGGCGGCTGCATGTGCGGCGAGAACAGGTCGACCGCCAGCAGCACGGCGGGCCTGCCGCGAGCCGCGACCCAGTGTGCGCAGGTGGTCAGGGCCGGCACGGCCGCGTAACAGCCCATCGGGCCGAGGGAGAGGATCTCCACGTTCTCCCGCATGTCGAGCGCCGGCGCGAGCGCGTCCAGGCCGGGAGCGGAGTGGGTCGTGGTGGTGACGGTGGCCAGCAGCCCGACGTCCCGCGGGCGCAGTCCGGCCGCGTCGAGGGCCTCCCGTATCGTCGCCCCGCCCAGCCGGGTGGCCTCGGTGAGGCTACGGTCCATCCGCTGCCGGGTGGACCACTGCCGGGGATCCTCGGTCAGCGGGTCGACCGCCATGCCCTTGGTGGTGATGGCGGAGTTGTTGACGACCCGGGCGATGGCGTCGCCGCCGGCGTCGGCCGCGACGTGGTCCGCGAGGTCCGCCATGTTCATCAGCGGCGGGGTGCGGAAGTCGATGTCCGTGATGCGAGCGTGCGTCATGTCGGCCACCCGTCTCAGCT
>NZ_JBQQCE010000495.1:0-7124 GCF_052245645.1 Streptomyces sp. KR55
CTCGCCGGGCACCAGCTGCACGGCGTAGGCGGGCAGCCCGGACCCGCCCACGGCGTCGCGGATCACCCGGACGAGGGCGGTGGTTGACTCGTACGCGGAGGCCGAGCCGCGCAGCAGTACCGCGTTGCCAGACTTCAGGCACAGGTCGGCAGCGTCCACGGTGACGTTCGGCCGGGCCTCGTAGATGATCCCGACGACGCCGAGCGGGACGCGGACCTGGCGCAGGTCGATGCCGTTGGGAAGGGTGGAGCCGCGGACGACCTCGCCGACCGGGTCGGGCAGCGCGACGACGTCCCGCACGTCGGAGGCGATGGCCCGTACGCGCTCCGGGGTCAGGGTCAGCCGGTCGACGATGGCCTCGCTGGTGCCGGCCTCGCGGGCCTTGGCGACGTCCTTGGCGTTGGCCTCGACGATTTCGCTCGTACGGACCTCGAGCGCGTCCGCGATGGCGAGCAGCGCGTCGTCCTTCACGGCCCGGGGCAGCGGCGCGAGGTCGGCGGCGGCGGCCTTGGCACGGTAGGCGGCCCGGGTGACCGGGGTCATGGAGTCGTACGGCGAGAGCGTGGTCATGAGGGAAGGGTAGTGCGCCGGACGGGTCCGTCCGGCAGCCATCCCAAACCCCGAGACAGGTCCGGTAGGCACCGTTCGCTCGCTTTTGCCCCCCAACGGACCGCAACCATCATTTGCCCCCCACGCACCGCAACCATCAATTGAGGAACCACGACGGCGAGCAACCAGGTCCGCGAGAGCGGCGCCGGTTCCGGCGCACTAGAAGGGGTGGACGCCGACCGGGCTGGCCGGTGGCGGGCCGTATCCCTCGGAGATGCGCTGGTGGTAGGTGGCGCGGTCGATGACCTCCAGGCCGACGATCTCCCAGGGCGGGAGCCCCGCGGTCTGCCGGTGCTCGCCCCACAGGCGCAGCGCGACGGCGGCCGCGTCGTGCAGGTCGCGGGCCTCCTCCCAGTACCGGATCTCCGCGTGGTCGTCGGCGTATCGGCTGGTCAGCAGGAAGGGGTGGTCGTGGGCGAGCTGTTCCAGGGCGCGCCGCAGCTCTTCGACGGGGGCGGCCTCGCCGGAGACGCTGAGGGTGATGTGCCACAGGCGGGGGATGTCCTCGGGCTCCTCGCCCGTGTACCGCTCCCCGGCTGCGACGCTGGTGAGGGCGCGCTCCTCGCCGGCGGTGCGGCGGCCGGTGTCGCGGGAGGGGGAACCGCCGCGGGACGCCGCTGCCCCAGGGCGTACTCGTCTCACGACGGCCTCCTTTGCGCGGTGTCGAGCCGGGGTCGAGCCGTGCTCGTGCGGGATGTGCCTGAGACAAAGTTGAGCAGGCCGCCAGGGCTCGCGGGGCCGTTTTGCGCAACGTCCACCTCAGGGCGGGCGCTTTTTACGGGGCGTTCCCCCCGTTTTCGGCCTGCGCCGCGCGCTTCAACCCGATCGTCGTTCCTCACCGGTGGAGGAGCACCAGATCGTCCCGGTGGACGACCTCCCGCTCGTAGGCCGGTCCCAGGTCCCGCGCCAGTTCCCGGGTCGAGCGGCCTATCAACCGGGGGATCTCCTTGGCGTCGAAGTTGACGAGCCCGCGGGCCACCGCGCGCCCGGCGCCGTCCCGCAGTTCGACGGGGTCGCCCGCGCTGAACTCACCCTCGACGGCGGCGATTCCGGCCGGCAGCAGCGACTTGCGGCGTTCCACGACCGCGCGCACCGCGCCGTCGTCGAGGGTGAGCGAGCCCTGCGGGGCGGAGGCGTGCTGGAGCCAGAGCAGCCGGTCCGCGGAGCGCTTGCCGGTGGGATGGAAGTAGGTGCCGGTGTCCTGGCCGGTCAGCGCGTCGGCCGCATGGATCGCGCTGGTGAGCACCACGGGGATGCCGGCGGCGGCGGCGATCCGGGCCGCCTCGACCTTGGTGACCATGCCGCCGGTGCCGACGCCGGCCTTGCCGGCGCTGCCGATCTCGACCTGCGCGAGGTCGGCCGGTCCCGTCACCTCCGCTATCCGCGAGGTGCCGGGCCTGGTGGGGTCGCCGTCGTAGACGCCG
Organism: Streptomyces sp. KR55; assembly: GCF_052245645.1. Taxonomy (NCBI): domain Bacteria; kingdom Bacillati; phylum Actinomycetota; class Actinomycetes; order Kitasatosporales; family Streptomycetaceae; genus Streptomyces; species Streptomyces sp. KR55. Next base: position 2,034 of record NZ_JBQQCE010000495.1, read on the forward strand.
TCCACGTCGGAGAGCAGCACCAGCAGGTCGGCCCGTACGAGGTGGGCGACGAGCGCGGCGAGCCGGTCGTTGTCGCCGAAGCGGATCTCGTCGGTGGCGACCGTGTCGTTCTCGTTGACGACCGGCAGGGCGCCCATGGCGAGGAGCTTGTCGAGGGTGCGGGAGGCGTTGCGGTGGTGGGCGCGGCGGCTCATGTCGTCGGAGGTGAGCAGGACCTGGCCGACGCGGGTGCCGTAGCGGGCGAAGGAGGCGGTGTAGCGGGCGACCAGAAGCCCCTGGCCGACGCTGGCGGCGGCCTGCTGGCGGGCGAGGTCCCTGGGGCGGCGACGCAGGCCCAGCGGGGCGAGTCCGGCGGCGATGGCGCCGGAGGAGACGAGAACGATCTCCTTTTCCCCTTGGCTTCGCACCTTGGCGAGGACGTCGACGAGTGCGTCGACCCGGTCGGCGTCCAGACCGCCGGACGCGGTGGTCAGCGAGGAGGAACCCACCTTGACGACGATCCTGCGGGCCTCGTGCACATCCTGCCTTGCCGCTGCCACCTTGCTGTCTGTCCCCTCGCGTAGGTTCGGCTGCCCCGCCCGCAATCTACGCGAAGGGGAACGGGAGCCGTGCATCGGTCCAGCCTCTGGACAAGCGGGGCGTAGCCGTTTGCTCACGGTTCGCATACGGCAAAAAGGTTGTACAGGTTGTCTATGGCAATAGAAGACAGAGCAAACTTAATCTGAACGCTGTGTCATCTCAAGATCGTCGCGTGCAGCGCATACTCCTCAGATCGGGGAAGAGCCCCTTCGACGTCGTCCCCGTCGAAGAAGCCCTCCACCGGGACGTGATCGCCACCAACTCCGGCAACCTGATCTTCAGCGACGCCGCACACAAGATCCTCCAGACGCCGCGCACCGAGGTGGTCTCGAACGGGATTCGGACCAACGTCGCCGCGGCCGGACGGATCAACGAGCAGTACGACGTCTTCGTCGTCCCCCTGGCGAACGCCTTCCGCCCCTCCTTCGAGCCCCAGCTGAAGCGGCTGACCCGGCTCATCACCCAGCTCCGTATCCCCGTGGTCGTCGTGGGCGTCGGCGCGCAGGCGGGGCTGGACTACAACCCGTCCCGGCTGAAGGCCATGGAGCCGAGCGTGCGGGAGTTCGTGTCGGCGGTGCTGGACCGCAGCGCGTCCATCGGGGTGCGGGGCGAGTTCACCGAGAAATACCTCAAGGACATGGGGTTCCGGGACGTCGAGGTCATCGGCTGCCCGTCGCTGTTCATGTACGGCAAGGACCTCGCCGTACACAAGGACGCACCCGCCCTGACCGCAGCCTCCCGCGTCGCGGTCAACGGCTCGCACAACGCGGTGAAGTCGCAGGGCCTGGACCGGGTCATCGCCCGCGCCCACCAGCGCTATCCGCACCTGCGTTTCATCGGCCAGAACCTCACCGACGCACGGCAGCTGCACTGGCGGGAGGTGGCGGGACCGAACGGTCTGGTCACCGAGATGCCGACGCACCCGGACCACCCGATGTACCAGGAGGACAAGGTCCGCGTCTACATCGACCCCGTCACCTGGATCGACGACCTGCGCGACTTCGACTTCTCCTTCGGCTCACGCATCCACGGCAACATCGCCGCGCTGCTCGCGGGTACCCCCGCGACCGTGCTGTGCGGTGACTCGCGGACGCTGGAGCTGTGCCGCTACTTCGACATCCCGCACCGCACGATCGACGACCTGCCCGAGGACCTGGATCCGGCGCAGTTGTACGAAACTGCCGACTTCGGTGCGTTCATGAGCGGTCACCAGGAGCGGTTCGAGCGGTTCACGGGGTTCCTGAGCCGGAACGGGCTGGACAACACGTTCACGCACGGCGACGGGGGCGCGGCCTTCGAGGAGCGGCTGCGTGCGCTGCCCTTCCCGGCGGGCATCCGCCCCTGGATGGACACGGACATCGCCTCGCTCACCTCCCGGTTCGGCTGGCTGCAGAGCCGGATGAGTGAACTGGCCGCGGACAACGCCAAGCTGAAGAAGGAGCTGGCGCAGTCCCGGGCAACCGAGAAGCCGGCCGCCAAGCCGCCCGCGCCGAGCACCACCTCCGTCTACCGGAAGGCCCGCAAGGCGGTGGGACGCCCGCTGCGACGGGCGTTGCAGTCCGGACGGCAGTAGACCGTCACCGGGATCTGCGGGACGAGGCGGAGGGACTTCCCCCCGCCTCGTCCCGCTTTTCATGCCGCAGCCGCCCGTCCACCGGGCGTGGACGAGCGTGACGTCAGCATCCGTCGCACCTTGCGCGCCGCCCTGCGCAGCAGGGACTCGGCGCCCCCCTCGCGGTACCCCGGGAAGGGGCGGGCCTCGTGCGGCTCGGCGAGGTAGACGGGGTCGGGGACGCCGGCCGCGCGGTCGCGGAAGTGGGGGTAGGCCAGGTACAGGCGGCGGCCCTTCTTCTCCAGGAGAGCCGCCGGCTGCTTCTTGGCCTTGAGGAACTGCAGGACGTCCACGAGGAGTTCGGGCCGCTGCTCGGCGACCAGATGCAGCCGTAGCCGCTCCTGGACCTTGATACGGCGCCCGATCCCGTCCCGCCAGTACGTCTCCATCAGCGGCTTCGCCAGCTCCATCTTGTGCCGCCGCACCTCCTCGCTGTCCGTGAGGAACTTCGGCCCGAACTGCGGCAGCAGCGTGACCAGGAAGGGACGGACCATCAGCGCGTCGCGCCGCTCACCCGCCGGGACCAGGTCGGCGATCAGCTGCATCAGGGCGCGCGCGGAGTCGAAGCGCAGGGTGTAACTGCCGCTCTTCGTCACATGCTTGCCGTCCTCGCGGCCCACCAGGTAGTAGCAGGTGTAGTCGGCGACCACGGAGACGCCGTTCGCCCGCAGATACGCCTCCATCGTGAACAGCGCGTCCTCGCCGGTCCACAGGGACTCGTCGAACCGCATCCCGTGCCGCTCCAGCAGCTCACGGCGGAACAGCTTCTGCGCGCTGAGCGTGAACTTGATCTTGGACGAGAAGACGTCCGTACGCTCCAGCGTCCTGCCCCACATCGACTTGGGCGCCGAGCGGTTGACGCCCACGACCCGGCCGAGGACCACATCGGTGCCGTTGCGGTCGGCCATGGCGACCATCCGCTCCAGTGCCTCGGCACCCAGCCGGTCGTCGGCGTCGAGAAAGAACACGTACCGCCCGGCCGCCTTGCCCAGGCCGACATTGCGCGGGCCGCTGGGCCCGCCGGAGTTCTCCTGCCGGATCACCGTGACCGGCATGGGCGCGCGGGCCGCGAACTCCTCCAGGTACTCCCCCGTACCGTCGGTCGACCCGTCGTCGACCGCGATGACCTCGATGCGCTCCGGGTCGATGGTCTGTGCCTCGACCGACGCCAGGCACTCGACCAGATACGGCATCGCTTCGTACGCCCCGATGATCACGCTCACATCAGGCTGCGTCACGGTCACATTTCCCCCCAGTTAACGGAAGATTCCCCCCGTATCTCCTCTATCGCTCCTTAGTAGACGGTGTACGGGGGCATGCGGTTGCCCTGGTCAGCCACGCTGGTGACTCAAGTCCCAGTACGAGCGGAGGGGTCAAAACGTTCGGCCCCCGAGAAGCAGGTGCTTCTCGGGGGCCGACAGGGGTTACGGATGGCCGGTCAGCGCGCCGGTTGTTCGGCGTCCTCCGGCTCGACCTCCTCCACGGCACCGGCCGCGGCCCGGGACTCCTGGCCGAGATTGCGGGTCTCGGCCTTCAGTGTGAGGTTCGCCACGGCGGTGTTGAACTGGTCGATGGACTTCGGCTCGTCCGGTCCGAGCAGGTACCGCTTCAGCTCCTTGCGGTCCTCGGCCAGCGGGTCGGCCGCGGGGTCGCGCACCGCCGCCAGCAGCTCGCCCAGCTCGGCGGCGCTGTTGGACAGGATCGTGGCGGCGCGCACCGCGGTGTTCTGCCGCTTGAACTCCTCCACGCCCAGCTCGGCCGAGTCCGTGACCGCGTACGGCTTGCCGCTCGCGATGAAGTCGGAGACCACACTGGAGATGTCGGAGACCATCGCGTCGGAGACGTTGAAGCAGTCGTACAGACGCGGCTCGGCGCCCGCGATGACCCGGTGCTCGTACGCCGGGAAGGAGCGCCAGTAGGCGTCGTTCCACTCGGCGCGCAGCCGGGCGATCTCCTCGTGCTTGCGTACGTCGATCAGGCCGTCGCGGGTCGCCTCGGCCTCGTCGCCCTTCTCGCCGCCGACGCCGGACAGTTCGGCGAGCCGGGCCTCGATCCGGGCCAGCTCGGCCCTGGCGGCGGCCTGCGCGGCTGCGTCGGCGGTGAAGCGCGGGTCGGCGGCGCGCTCGGCGGCGGCCTGCTCGACCAGCGCCGTGATGCGCCGGTGGGCGGCGCCGGCCTCCTTGCTGACGGTGCCGGTGAAAGGGTGCGGCTTGTACAGGACGCGGACCGGCGGGTCGGCCTTCACCAGCCTCTTCACGATGTTCTCGCCGGCGAGCACGAGCGAGGTGTTGCCCGGGTTGCCGTCCCAGCCCTCCCAGGTGGGCGCGTAGAGGACCGTCGGGATCCGGCCCTCAGGGACACCGTTCCAGCCCTGGATCGGCGCCAGCTGCGGGCGGCCGACCTCCACGATGTCGTCGTCGCGGACGCCGACGTCGGCGATGGCGTACCGGTCGCGGCCCGCGCGGCCGGCCGTCCACACCTCGTCGTACACCTTGCTGAACGGGTTGACGCTGGCCAGCTTGTCGCTGTCGCCGTGGCCGATGAAGACGTGCTTCATGGTCGGGACACGCAGCATGTGGATGTTCTTGCCGACGTTCGCCGCGTACAGCGCGACCCGCACCGTGGACAGGTCCATGTTCATCAGGTGCACCCCTCCGGGCACGCAGATGACCGGGACGGTGGTGGGCGCCATGCGGTCCAGGATGGCCCGCTCGCGCAGGATGATCAGCGGCCTGGAGTCCAGCTGCTCCATGGTCTCCAGCCACATGTTGACCTGGTACGCCGAGTCCTTGGAGCCGGAGAAGTACAGCACCGTCTCGGGCCGGTACTCGCGCAGCCAGTCGTCGACGGCGACCAGGACGACATCGGCGCGCGGCGGGATCCGGCGGCCGCGGACGTAC
>NZ_JBQQCE010000496.1:0-7120 GCF_052245645.1 Streptomyces sp. KR55
TGCTTCCCCGGCTCGCAGATCGTGTGATCTGGGGCAGCACGTCGTCGCAGAACAGGTGCAGGCTGCGCCAGCCCTCCTCCAGCGGCATCCCGCCCACGAGCGGATGCAGGACGAGATTGTCGAGCCCCTGTGCCACGCACTCGTCCGGTGTGAGGACCCGGTAGACGCCCTCGGCGCGCAGCTCGTTCACCGTCGTCGCCGTCGAACGCACCGCCGAGCGGATGCCGGCCGACTGCCAGGAGGCGTACGTCCGCGCCTCGTGCAGGAAATGCCCGCCGTACGTCGCCCAGGTCCGGTCGGGGTCCTCGGCGAGGTGCAGGAGAGGGGTCTCGGCGGCGGGCATCATGGTCCAGCCCTCGGTGCCGTACTCGACCAGCCGCTCCTTGTAGTAGGCCTCCAGCTCGGGCAGGTGTGCGCTGGGGAAGAAGGGCAGGCCGAGGCGGGCGGCCCGGCGGGCGGCGGCCTTCGAGGAGCCGCCGACCAGCAGCAGGGGGTGCGGATCGGAGTACGGGCGCGGGGTGACCCGTACAGTACGGCCCCGGTACGCGAACTCCTCGCCGGTCCAGGCCTTCAGCACCGTCTCCAGCAGCTCGTCCTGCAGCCGCCCGCGCCGCTTCCACTCCACGTCGAACTGGGCGTACTCCTCCGGCCGGTACCCGATCCCCGCGACGGTCACGAGCCGTCCGCCGCTGAGCAGATCCAGTACGGCGATGTCCTCGGCCAGCCGCAGCGGGTCGTGCAGCGGGCCGATGACCGCCGACACGGTGACCGCGAGGTGCCGGGTGGCGCCGAGGACCGCTCCGGCGAAGGCGAACGGCGAGGGCAGCCAGTTGTTCGCGACGCCGTGGTGCTCCTCCGTCTGCACGGTGGTGATCCCCCGGTCGTCGGCGTACGCGGCCATCTCCAGGGCGGCCCGGTAGCGGGCGTGGAGGGAGGCAGGGGTGGCACCGGGCTCGACGAGGTTGAAACGGACGACCGTGACGGGCATGGGAAGGTCTCCCTTCACCGGGCGGGTGTGGAGGGGGACAGTAGCTGACGGAGTGTCAGACAGCCAGGGTCATGCTGATGTGTGCCTGACATGACGACGCCTTTGGAGGAATGCACAAGATGGGCCCGGCGGACCCTCATGGCTAATACTGGACGCGTTATGGAAATCGTCATCCTTGCTGTAGTCATCGCCGTGGTCGTGCTCGGCGCGCTCGGCGGGCTCATCGTCGGCAGCCGACGCCGCAAGTCGCTGCCCCCGCCGCCCACCACGCCCGACATCACCGCCCCTCCGGCCGAGCCGCACGTCGGCGACGAGGCCGAGACGCCGCGCGACGAACCGCGTCGCACGATCGAGGAGGTGGACCTCCCGGACGGCTCGGCCCCGGTCGCCGTCGAGGAACCGCCCCTTCCCGAACTCGAAGTCCCCCTCGCCCCCTCGATCGAGGTCCCCGAGCCCACCGCCGGCCGGCTCATCCGCCTGCGCGCCCGGCTCTCCCGGTCGCAGAACGCCCTCGGCAAGGGACTGCTCTCGCTGCTGTCGCGCGAGCACCTCGACGAGGAGACCTGGGAGGAGATCGAGGACACCCTGCTCACCGCCGACGTCGGCGTGCAGCCCACCCAGGAGCTGGTCGAACGGCTGCGCGAGCGTGTGAAGGTGCTCGGCACCCGCACCCCCGAGGAGCTGCGCGGCCTGCTGCGCGAGGAGCTGCTCACCCTGATCGGCCCCGACCTCGACCGCGTCGTGAAGACCGAGCCGGAGACCAGCAAGCCCGGCATCGTGATGGTCGTCGGCGTCAACGGCACCGGCAAGACCACCACCACCGGCAAGCTCGCCCGCGTCCTGGTCGCCGACGGGCGCAGTGTCGTCCTGGGCGCCGCCGACACCTTCCGGGCCGCTGCCGCCGACCAGCTCCAGACCTGGGGTGAGCGGGTCGGCGCCCACACCGTGCGCGGGCCGGAGGCCGGCGACCCCGCCTCGGTCGCCTTCGACGCGGTCAAGGAGGGCAAGGAGATCGGCGCCGACGTCGTGCTCATCGACACCGCCGGCCGCCTGCACACCAAGACCGGCCTCATGGACGAGCTCGGCAAGGTCAAGCGCGTCGTCGAGAAGCACGCCCCGCTGGACGAGGTGCTGCTCGTGCTGGACGCCACCACCGGCCAGAACGGTCTCGTACAGGCCCGCGTCTTCGCCGAGGTCGTCGACATCACCGGCATCGTCCTCACCAAGCTGGACGGCACCGCCAAGGGCGGCATCGTCGTCGCCGTACAGCGCGAGCTCGGCGTCCCGGTCAAGCTGGTCGGGCTGGGCGAGGGCGCGGACGATCTGGCGCCGTTCGAGCCGGAGGCGTTCGTTGACGCCCTTATCGGAGAGTGACCACCTACCAAAATTGGTATGTGCTCGAAGAAGCGCCCGCCTCCAGGTGAAGCTGGGGACGGGCGCTTTGTCGTGTACGGCTACGCGCGTGACCGGTGCGCCACGTAAGCGAGCGTCCCCAGCAGCAGCCTCGCCGCCGGTGGCTTCGTGGCCGAGTCCAGGTCGGGCGGGCGCAGCCAGCGGACCGGGCCGAGGCCGGCGCGGTCGGAGGGCGGGGCCGTGATGTACGTACCGGGGCCCAGGCCGCGCAGGTCGAGGCTCGGGTCGTCCCAGCCCATGCGGTAGAGCAGCGCGGGAAGCTCGGACGCGGAGCCGGGGGCCACCAGGAAATGGGCGCGGCCGTCCGGGGTGGCGGTGACGGGGCCGAGGGGGAGGCCCATGCGCTCCAGCCGGACCAGCGAGCGCCGCCCGACCGGCTCGGCGACCTCGATCACATCGAACGCGCGCCCGACCGGCAGCATCACCGCGGCGCCCGGCACCTCGGCCCAGGCCTCGGTCACCGCGTCCAGCGTCGCTCCGGCCGACACCTCGGACGCGAAGTCCAGCGGATGCGCGCCCGGAGCCCGGCACTCGGGGCGGCCGCAGGAGCAGACGCCCGCGGCGGCCCGGGCGCCCGGGACGACGTCCCAGCCCCACAGCCCGGTGTACTCGGCCACGGCGGTGCACTCCGACGAGCGGCCGCGGCGGCGCGAGCCGGACCGGATGTCGCGGATCCCTCGACTGCTGCCGATCGTGAAGCCCATGCCCCCTCCAACGGGTCCGGCGCACCGGTGGTTACGAGACGGAATCGGAATGTGACTCTGCGTCTCCGCCTTCCCGGTGCCGCGCGAATCCAGTCGGCGCCCGGAAGCGCCCCGGGTGGTGCGTCCGATGGCGCGCGCCCCTGTGTGCAACGCTGCGCTCACTCCTGTCCGTCCTATGTCAAGTGAATCGTCTGGAGGCGACCGGGAGTTCATTCGAAGGGGTGGCGAATGGTGGCGATTCCGGGATCGCCGTGGCTGGAGCGGTGATCGTAGGATTACTTTGAGTGCACGCCACCCGGGGCACATGCGCCGGTGGGTATGCCCGAGGCAAGCCGGTTGCTCGTTCGAAGAGGGAGAACCGCCGGACGGCGGCCGGATCGACGGGCATTCTGATAGGGCTTGGCGCACTTGGTGACAAGCGGTCTGAGGGATGGGGGCGTTCCAGTGGGCGGCAACGGCGGAAGCGGGATGAACGCTGAGAAGCGCCCGAATGAGCTGTTGGGCTCGTGGTTCGTGCGCAGCGGCTGGTCCAAGGGCGAGCTCGCGCGGCAAGTGAACCGCAGGGCGCGCCAGTTGGGGGCCAACCACATCTCCACGGACACCTCGCGGGTGCGCCGCTGGCTGGACGGGGAGAATCCCCGCGAGCCGATCCCCAGGATCCTGTCGGAGCTGTTCTCCGAGCGGTTCGGCTGCGTCGTCTCCATCGAGGACCTCGGTCTGCGTACCGCCCGCCAGGCGCCCTCCACGACGGGTGTCGACCTGCCCTGGACGGGTCCGCAGACGGTGGCCCTGCTCGGCGAGTTCTCGCGCAGCGACCTGATGCTGGCGCGGCGCGGCTTCCTCGGGACCTCGCTGGCCCTGTCGGCGGGCCCGGCCCTGATCGAGCCGATGCAGCGCTGGCTGGTCCCCGCCCCGTCCGCCCCGCAGCCGGAGCCCGCGTCGGTGCCCGCCACCCGCGCGCGCGGGCGGCTGTCCAGGCCCGAGCTGGACCTGCTGGAGACCACCACGGTGATGTTCCGCCAGTGGGACGCCCAGTGCGGCGGCGGTCTGCGCCGCAAGGCGGTCGTCGGCCAGCTGCACGAGGTGACGGATCTGCTCCAGGAGCCCCAGCCGGAGGCCACCACCCGCAGGCTGTTCAAGGTCGCCGCCGAGCTGGCCGAGCTGGCCGGCTGGATGTCGTACGACGTGGGGCTCCAGCCCACCGCGCAGAAGTACTTCGTGCTCGCCCTGCACGCCGCCAAGGAGGCCGGCGACAAGCCGCTCGGCTCGTACATCCTCTCCAGCATGAGCCGCCAGATGATCCACCTCGGGCGGCCCGAGGACGCCCTGGAGCTGATCCACCTCGCGCAGTACGGCAGCCGGGACTGCGCGAGCCCGCGCACCCAGTCGATGCTGTATGCGATGGAGGCCCGCGCCTACGCCAACATGGGCCAGCCCGGCAAGTGCAAGCGGGCCGTGCGGATGGCCGAGGACACCTTCACCGAGGCCGACGACTGGGACGAGGCGGACCCCGACTGGATCAGCTTCTTCTCCGAGGCGGAGCTGTACGGCGAGAACTCCCACTCCTTCCGCGACCTCGCCTATGTCGCCGGCCGCAGCCCCACCTACGCCTCCCTCGCCGAGCCGCTGATGCGGCGGGCCGTGGAGCTGTTCGCGCAGGACGGCGAGCACCAGCGATCGTATGCGCTCAACCTCATCGGCATGGCCACCGTGCACCTGCTCCAGCGCGAGCCCGAGCGGAGCGCCGAGTTCGCCGACCGGGCCATGACGGTCGCCAAGAAGGTCCGCTCCGAGCGGGTCAACACTCGTATCCGAAAGACCGTCGACACCGCCGCCCGCGACTTCGGTGATCTCGCCGAGGTCGTGGACCTCACCGACAAGCTCGCCGTCGAGCTTCCGGAGACCGCCGAGGCGGTCTGAGCACCCCGCCGAACCCCTGAACTCCGGCCGCGGCCGGCCCTCCCGAACTGCCCGACTCGGCTCCCCCATGCCAGGTCATCGGAAGGCCGGCCGCGGCCGGGCTGGGTTTGTGCTCGCTTTGTGCGCCTGAACCGGCGCCGCTCTCGCGGAGGTGGCCGGCCGCGGCTGGGGTCCCTCAACGGTGGTCATCGCCGAAGGTTGCGCCACGATAACGATCGGCTCGGCCGCCATCCGGCAGTTCATCAACGCGTAACACGCAGGGCGCCTTCGTCACCGTCGCGAAACAACGAGGGGCTTCCACCGAAACGGCGCTGCGCCAATCTCGTGGCCCATAACCGGCCCACCCCTCATGACCGCTCAAGGCTTCGCCCGCACGGGGCCGTATCCAACGACGAGGAGACGCCGATGGCACCAGCCATCACGCTTGCCGCAGAGACGGAGCTCTCTGCCGCCAACACAGGCTTCATGCTCATCTGTTCCGCCCTGGTGATGCTCATGACTCCGGGCCTGGCCTTCTTCTACGGAGGCATGGTCCGCGTCAAGAGCACCCTGAACATGCTGATGATGAGCTTCATCAGCCTCGGGATCGTCACCATCCTGTGGGTGCTGTACGGCTTCTCCCTCGCCTTCGGCACGGACTCCGGCAGCATCATCGGCTGGAGCTCGGACTACGTCGGCTTCACCGGGATCGGCACCGCAGACCTCTGGAGCGGCTACACCATCCCGGTCTATGTCTTCGCCGTCTTCCAGCTGATGTTCGCGATCATCACGCCCGCCCTGATCAGCGGCGCCCTCGCGGACCGTGTGAAGTTCACGGCGTGGGCGCTGTTCGTCGCCCTGTGGGCCACGGTCGTCTACTTCCCGGTCGCGCACTGGGTCTGGGGCACCGGCGGCTGGGCCTTCGAGCTGGGTGTGATCGACTTCGCCGGTGGTACGGCGGTCCACATCAACGCCGGTGCCGCGGCGCTCGGCGTGATCCTCGTCATCGGCAAGCGGGTCGGCTTCAAGAAGGACCCGATGCGCCCGCACAGCCTGCCGCTGGTCATGCTCGGTGCCGGTCTGCTGTGGTTCGGCTGGTTCGGCTTCAACGCCGGCTCCTGGCTCGGCAACGACGACGGCGTCGGCGCGCTGATGTTCGTCAACACCCAGATCGCCACCGCCGCCGCCATGCTGGCCTGGCTCGTCTACGAGAAGCTCCGCCACGGCGCGTTCACCACGCTGGGCGCCGCCTCCGGTGCCGTCGCCGGTCTGGTCGCCATCACCCCGGCCGGTGGCGCGGTCGACCCGCTCGGCGCGATCGCGGTCGGCGCCATCGCCGGTCTGCTGTGCGCCATGGCCGTCGGCCTGAAGTACAAGTTCGGCTACGACGACTCGCTCGACGTGGTCGGCGTCCACCTGGTCGGCGGTGTCCTCGGCTCCCTGCTCATCGGCTTCTTCGCCAGCGGCAAGGGTCAGTCCGAGGTCGAGGGCCTCTTCTACGGCGGCGGTCTGGAGCAGTTCTGGAAGCAGTGCGCCGGTGTCTTCGCGGTCCTCGCCTACTCCCTGGTCGCCTCTGCGATCCTCGCCTTCCTGATCGACAAGACGATCGGCATGCGGGTCTCCGAGGACGATGAGGTGGCCGGTATCGACCAGGCCGAGCACGCCGAGACCGCATACGACTTCAGCGGTGCCGGTGGCGGCGCCTCCCGCACCGCCTCCGCCCCCGCGCCGGTTGCCGAAGCTGCGAGCAAGAAGGTGGACGCATGAAGCTCATCACCGCCGTCGTCAAGCCCCACCGGCTCGACGAGATCAAGGAGGCCCTCCAGGCCTTCGGAGTACACGGTCTGACGGTCACCGAGGCGAGCGGCTACGGTCGTCAGAGGGGCCACACCGAGGTCTACCGGGGCGCCGAATACACCGTCGACCTGGTCCCCAAGATCCGTATCGAGGTGCTGGCCGAGGACGACGACGCCGAGCAGCTGATCGACGTCATCGTGAAGGCGGCCCGCACCGGCAAGATCGGTGACGGCAAGGTCTGGTCCCTCCCGGTCGAGACGGCCGTACGGGTCCGGACCGGCGAGCGCGGACCGGACGCGCTCTGACACAGAGGAACAGG
>NZ_JBQQCE010000497.1:0-7111 GCF_052245645.1 Streptomyces sp. KR55
CGGCCTCGGGCAGGGGAGCCGTCAGCCGGCACTCCACCCGCAGGGTGTCGAGCCCCGCCTGACCGGGCAGCACGCGCGCGTGGCTGTCGGCGACGTCGAGCCTGACGGTGCGTCCGTCGACCGTCGCCTCGCTGGCCCGCGCGGCGTCCGCGCACCGCTGGCGGGCCCACGCGGTGACGCCGAGCCGTTCCACGTCCGGTCCGGCCTGGGTCGCCGGGATCTCGGCGAGGTCCTCGACATGGTCGACGCGCAGCTCACCGGGGGCGGCGACAAGACCGTCGTAGTGGTTGACGGTGAAGTTGCCCAAGGGGTGCGCGCTTGCGGCGGTGGCGGGCACGAGCACGATCGCGCCGGCGATGCCCAGGACGGCCGCGGCGGAGGCGAGAACACGACGGGGCCTCACTCGGCCCCCAGGGTCTTCAGCGCCGCGCGGGCCTCGCGAGCGGCCGACGGGGAGAACCCGGGGTTCAGCTCCAGTGCCGCCGTCAGGGAGGCACGGGCGTCCTTCGTACGGCCCGTGGCGAGCTCGATCATGCCGCGGTGGTGCAGGAAGGCGGCGTTGCGGTAGCCGGTGGCGGTGGCCCGGCGGGCGTAGGGCAGGGCTTCCTCGTCGCGGCCGTTGACGTGCAGCGCCCAGGCGAGGGCGTCCGCGGTGTGCACGGTGTGGCGGCGGGACCACTCGGCGCGGGCCGCGCGCAGGGCCAGGTCCGCGTCGCCGTGGTCGGCGGCCGCGAGCGCGGTGTCGAGGTCGGGGTTGACGCCGCCCGCGCGGGCCGGCGCCGTCCAGGCGTCGACCAGGGCGTACTGGTCGCGGGCCCTGTCCCGGTCGCCCTCGGCGCCGCGCTCCTCGTACAGCTCGCCGAGGGCGACGAGCGCGCCGGGCAGCGGGGCGCGGGCGACGACCGCCTCCATGCCCCGCACGGCCTCGGCGAGATCACCGCTCGCGGCCTGGGCGCGGGCGCGGCCCTCCAGGGCGGGCAGGTAGGTGTCGTCGGCGGCGAGGGCGCGGGCGTAGTGGTCCAGGGCGGTCGTGTAGTCGCCCTGGTTCCAGGCGAGTTGGCCGAGTGCGGTGGCGACGTACGCCACGTCGCCGGGTGCGACGGCGTTGTCGAGGGCCTGTTCCATGACCCGACGGGCGGTGCGGACGTCGCCGCGCAGTTCGCGCACATACGCGTACCGCGTGAAGACCGGGATCCCCGGCCGGCGGGTGTCGGCGGCGTCGGCGGCCTTCGACGCGGCGTCGTAGCGGCCGAGTTCGACGAGGGCATCGATACGGGTGGCCAGGGCGCGTTCGTTGTAGGGGTTCTGCTTCAGGGCGCGGCCGGCGAAGTCGAGGGCGCCGGTGAAGTCGTGCCGGGCCGCGGCGAGGGCGGCCAGGCCGGCCAGGGCCTGGTCGCCCTCGGGTTCGAGGGCGAGGGAACGGTCCAGTGCCCGCTCGGCCTGCGGGTAGCGCGAGGGGTCGCCGTCGACCCTGGCCTGTTCGACGTAGGCGAGGCCGAGGGTGGCCCAGCCGCCGAAGTCCCTCGGCTGGGCGCGGAGATGGGTCTGCAGGGCGCCGATGCTCGAGTCGAGGTCGCCGCTCGCCAGCACGGCCGGAGCGACGGCACCGGGCGCCGCCGCAACGCCCCGACCGTCGCCGTCCCGGACGTTCCCCACGGCGATCGAACCGGCGGTCAGGGCCACGGCCAACAGGGCGGCACACCCGGCAACCCGCCCGCCCCGCCAACGCCGCCCGGCCGCAGCAACCCGCCGCAGAGCAGCGACCCGCTCGTCGACGCCCGCGGCGGTACGGTCGGCGTCCGCCGGGCCCGAGGCCGTCTCGGTGGCCGTGTCCGCAGTAGCAGCGGTTCCCTGGGTGGCCGGGCTCGGGTCGGTCTCGTGCTCAGGCTCGTTGTCGTTCGTACGCGGGACCATGCCCTCTCCTCGTACACAAAAGGGTCGTCATCGTGAGGCGGCGCGGCCCGTGCCGTGGGGGATGGGGAGGGGACGGGCCGCGCCAGTCGGGAGGGGCGCGTCAGTACGCGCGGCCCCGCATGCGGCGCCACCACATCAGACCGGCGCCGATCAGGAGGATCCCCGCCGCGCCCGCGCCTGCGGAGGCGGCGATCAGCGTCATGTTGTCGTCGGAGGACCCGGCCGGCTGCAGCGCGTCGCCGATCTGGTTGCGTACGTCGTTGCCGCCCGAGGTGCCCTTGGCGAGCGGGCCGCGGGAACCCTCCGTCGGCAGGGCGACGTACGGGAAGGCCTTCTCGAACTCCTTGTCGTTCTTGTCGACCGCGTCGCCCAGGTCGTTCTTCTGGCCGAGCAGTTCACCCTCGACGACCTGGAGCGAGGCGTCGAGCACGTCGTCGGTGAGGCGACGGCCGTTCGGGAAGCCGGCGTTGTCGCCGTCGAGGACGCCGAGTCGCTTGGGTTTCGCGGCCGGTGCGATCGAGGTGTTGAGGCGCAGTTGCTCCGCCGGGCGGACGTGCGGCGGCTGGTTGAGGTCCTTCACGCCCTTGAGGAAGACGTCGACCAGGTCGTTGCGCGGCTCGGCGGGCGCCTTGATCTTGTAGATCGCCTCGATGAGCTTCGGCAGTTCGGGATTGGTGACGTTCTCCAGGAACTGGGCGTCGTCCCACGGCGCGGACGCGTTGAACGTGTCCTTGTCCTCGATCGGGTTGACGACCTCGTTGACCAGCGGGTTGCCGAGCCGGGAGACCTGCGTGAAGTGGCCCTGGGCGTTCTTGCGCTGGGTCGTAGACCAGATGCCGACGATCGGCTGGTCCGTCGACTCCTGGATCATCTAGTTGGGCACCTGCAGGGCGATGGAGTTGACGTTGTAGCCCTTGAGCGTGTCGTTGCCGACCTCGGAGAGGTTCCCGCCGTACAGCAGGTCGAAGACGCGCAGGTCCAGGAAGAACGGGTCGTCGGCCTGCCCGGCGAACGTCGTCGAGCCGCCGGCCAGTTCATGGACGGCCTGCTTGCGCAGCCCTGCGTAGTCCGGCATCGACGCCTTGCCGACGTTCGACGGCGCGACCGGCACATCGTCGGCGATCTTCGTCCGGGACTGCAGGTGCTGGTCCTTCAGCTTCAGCAGCTCGAGGTCGTACGTCTGGGTGACGTTGAGGTCCGGGTCGTCGAGGCTCTCGACGGGGCCGGTGTTGTAGAGGAACGTCTTCTCGTTCTTCGTATGCGTCTTGAACGTGTAGCGGAACAGCAGTTCGCCCTGCGCGTCGCCGTTGTTGTCGATGTGGATGTCGTACTGGGCGTCCTCGGCGAAGGTGAAGAAGTTCGGACCGCCGGCCGGTTCCTCGAACGGGATCCAGTTGGCGATGATCGTCGTCGTGTCCGGCTTGTCCGGGCTCACGAACGCGTACACGTCGGTGTTGTCGTACTGCGGGGTCCCCGAGATCAGCGGGGCCTCCCGGTGGCTGGAGGCTTCCGCCTCCCCGGGTTCCAGCGCGGTCACGCCGGCGGCTGCGAGCCCTCCGGCGGCCAGCGCACCACAGACGAGGGTGGCGACGCTCCTGAGTCCTGCGCCGCGCTTGGAGATAGCTGTCATGCCGTCCGTCCTCAGTGCCAACTTGCCTGACGCCGGGGATTCGGAGCCACGCCCGGATCGGATTGGTCGAACCTGAAAACTCATTTCCTCGCTGCTCGACCCGCGTTTTCGGCCCGCTGATCCGTAACCCCATCCGGAGGTGGGTTCGTTGCGAATGCCTCGTGGGACGGGACCGGCCCTGTGCGGCCGGAGAGAGGGGGACCGAGTGGGGGCGGACGAACTTCTGGTGCGCGTCGCAGGCGGCGACCAGAAGGCATTCGAAGAGCTCTACGCACTGGTGTCCGGGCCGGTGTTCGGACTGGTGAAGCGGGTGGTGCGGGATCCGGCCCAGTCCGAGGAGGTGGCCCAGGAGGTACTGCTCGAACTCTGGCGGTCCGCCGCCCGGTTCGACCCGGCCCGCGGCAGCGCCCTGTCCTGGGTCCTCACCCTCGCCCATCGCCGCGCCGTCGACCGGGTGCGCAGCGCCCGCGCGGCCGGCGAACGCGAGGAACGCGAGGCCCGGCGCGCCCACCACCCCGCCTTCGACCATGTCTCCGAGGAGGTCGAGGCCGAACTCGAACGTGAATGGGTACGCCGCTGCCTGGACCGGCTCACCGCCCTCCAACGGCAGTCCGTCACCCTCGCCTACTACGACGGCTACACCTACCGTGAAGTGGCCGAGCGGCTCTCCCTGCCGCTGGGCACGGTCAAGACCCGGATGCGCGACGGACTGACCCGGCTGCGCGAGTGCCTGGGAGGAGTCGCGTGAGCATCCTCGGCCGACTGCTGGGCCGCGAGGACCAGCACAGCCTCGCCGCGCCCTACGCGCTGGACGCCCTCGAACCCGACGAGCGGCGCCGCTTCGAGAAACATCTGGCGCGCTGCGACCGCTGCGCCGCCGAGGTGCGGGCGCTGTCCGAGGACGCCGTCCGCCTCGCCTGGTCCACGGCCGCCCCGGCGCCGGCCGCGCTGCGGGACCGGGTCCTGGCCGCCGTACGGACCACTCCGCAGGAACCCGCCCCGGCGCGTGGGCACACCCCCACGCTGCCGCCCCATGTGTGGGGGACCCAGCCGCCCCCGGCGCGCACCCGTGCGCCCCGGCCGCGCCCCCTGTTCGTTCCGTTCGCCACCGCGACCGCCGCGGCGGCTCTCGTCGTCGCCTCGCTGTTCGCCGTCCAGGCGAACCGGACCCAGGAACAACTGGCTGCCGAGCGCGCCCAGGCACGTGAGATCGCCCACGTCCTGGCCGCTCCCGACGCACGGGCGACGACCGGCCGGGACGGCGAGGGCCGAAGTATCGGAGTGATTGCTTCCGCATCTGAGGGGCGTGCGGTGGTCACCCTGAGCGGATACGGCGAGCTGCCGGACGACCGGGTGCACCAGCTGTGGCTCATGCGCCCCCAGGAGCAACCGCGCTCCCTGGGCCTCTTCGACGGCGACACGCCCTTGGTCGCAACCGGGCTCGACCCGTCCGCCACGTCACTCGCCGTGACCGTCGAACCCGACGGTGGCTCAGCGCAGCCCACCAGCCAGCCAGTTGTTCAACTCGCCCTGAAATCGGTTGGATTCGGAGAGTGACCGTCAACACCCTTACGAGGAAGGTGAATCCTGTGCCCGCGATACACGCGTGCCCCAAGGGGGCGATAGGGTTACCCTGCCCGGGCCGGGTGGACTCGTACGGGTGGGGAGTGACATGGAACAGATAACAGTGCGCAGCAGGGCAAGGGTCCCTGCGATCACCTGCGGGAGCAGCGCGACCAGTTCGCGCCTCGACCGCCATCTCTCGGTGCTGGCGGGCCCTGCGGTCCCCCAGGGGGAGACGGCCGAGGCGACCTCGCTGATGCGTGAGCTGACCGCGCGTGAGCCTGCGCACACCCCCAGCGCCAGGGGTGCGCGAGTGAGCCGGGTCTCGCTCTTCGCGCCGCTGCGCCGGCTGCGCCGCACGCTGTTCGGCGGGCGCTGACCGACACCTGCGTCTCCTCGACGCCTCGAGGACCCGCGCTCAGCCGGCCACACCGTCCCGGCACAGCACCGCGGCACCGCCGTCCATCATCCCCACGGCACGCGGCAACGCCCCGGTGTACCGCTCGAGCGCGGGTACGTCCCCCCGCCACCACACACCGCGCCCCCATCCGGCCCGACCAGCTCCGCCGCGCGTATGAGGCCGCCCAGGACGTCCGCGGGCGCTGAGGACTTGCAGGCGATGCCGGGTGGGGGTGCGTCCGGCCGATGTTGCCCACGTCGCTCCCACCCGCCGGTGAGCGTGGGTCTCCTGCTGAGGGGCACCGTCCGGTATCCGACCAGCAAGGAGCACCAGGCTGTGAAGGTCGAAATCCAGCCGGACGTACGTGACACCGCCGCCCGGTTGGGGGCCGACGTTCCCTACGCGCTGAAGGCCCTGGCCGGCCAGCTGGCCGACGACCCTGACATGGGCCGGCCCTCGGGGCTGCCCGGCATCCTGACCGTGACGGTTGACGGCGACATGTTCGAGGACTGCCCCGACCTGTCCGTCGGCTACATTCGCGAGCCGGACCGGATCGAGATCCGGTTTCTGAGAGCGGCTCCCTCCACCGAGCCCTCCACGGACGCCCATGACCAGGAGCATGAGCAGGAGCAGGGCCGAGACCAGGACCAGCCTGCCGACCCTGCCGCCACCGCGGTCACCGTACGGGAGATCGCCGACGCCTGGCACCGCATCACCCGCTGGCTCCAGCACAACGCCCCCGACTCCTACGCCGCGCTCCGCGCCGGCGCCGACCCCGCCGCCATCGCCGCCTTGGAAGGCGACCTCGGCATTCGGATACCCGTCGAGCTGCGCGTCCTGTGGATGCTGACGGCAGGCGACGACGGGGTCAACGGCTGGGGCTGGGGATGCCTTCCGGGCAGTGAGGCTCTGATGACCCTGGACGCCGTGGCCGCCGTCTACCGGCAGCGGATGGACACCCAGGCCCACGAGGACACCCTCAACGCCGACCGCTCCGAAGACGAGCGGATCACCGTGTGGAAGGCAACCTGGATTCCGGTTGTCGCCTTGGGCCCGGCTGACAGCACCTCGGGCCTGTACCTGGACGCCACGACCGGCTACCTCGGCCGCTGGTCCCGCCACAACGAAGCCCCTGGAGAAGAACTCGACACGCTGGTCACCTACCTGGAAGAGGCTGCCGACATGCTCGAAGCCCCGGCCCTGGCCACGCGGGACAAGCCCGGCCTGGTCGGTGGGGCGCTGGTCTGGGGCAGCAGGCTCGACTCCGCGCTGGAAGACCGGTGGCAGCCCCTGTCCGGCTGACCACACACGAGAGGGGGCCAGCCCCTGCGGGCCCAGTCGTTGATCGGCATGCCGGTCAGGCCATACCGCCCCGTCACCGCTCGCCGCGCGCATACCGGCGTACGGCGAGCGGAGCGAACACCGCGAGCAGTACCGCGCACCATGCCAGCGACCCGGCGACGGGATGGGCGACCGGCCAGGCGGCGTCGGCCGGTACGGGCGCGTTGCCGAAGAGGGCGCGCAGGGCCGTGGTGACCGCGCTGATCGGGTTCCACTCGGCCAGGGTGCGCAGCCAGCCCGGCAGACCGTCGGTCGGGATGTAC
>NZ_JBQQCE010000498.1:0-7104 GCF_052245645.1 Streptomyces sp. KR55
CCGCAGGACGTGCCGACCCTGCTGGAGATGGGCGCGGCGGCCGTGTTCCCGCCGGGGACGGTGATCCCGGACGCAGCATACGACCTGGTACGGCGGCTGGCGGCCGGCCTCGGACACGAGCTGTGATCGATCTCGACGCGTATGTGAAGGGCGTGCTCGACGGGAAGCGGGCGATGGTGGCCCGGGCCATCACCCTCGTCGAGTCCACCCGGCCCCAGCACCGGGCGCTGGCGCAGGAGTTGCTGACCGAGCTGCTGCCGCACAGCGGGAAGGCGCGGCGGATCGGGGTCAGCGGGGTGCCCGGCGTGGGCAAGTCGACGTTCATCGACGCGTTCGGCACCCTGCTCACCTCGCTCGGACACCGGGTCGCCGTGCTCGCCGTCGACCCGTCGTCGAGCCGTACGGGCGGCTCGATCCTGGGCGACAAGACGCGGATGGAGCGCCTGGCGGTCGACCCGGCGGCGTTCATCCGCCCCTCCCCCACCGCCGGCACGCTCGGCGGCGTCGCCAAGGCGACCCGCGAGTCGATCGTGGTGATGGAGGCCGCGGGCTACGACGTGGTGCTGGTGGAGACGGTCGGCGTCGGCCAGTCGGAGACCGCGGTGGCCAACATGGTCGACTCCTTCCTGCTGCTGACCCTGGCCCGCACCGGCGACCAGCTGCAGGGCATCAAGAAGGGCGTCCTGGAGCTGGCGGACGTGATCGCCGTGAACAAGGCGGACGGCCCGCACGAGCGCGACGCCCGCGCCGCGGCACGGGAGTTGTCGGGCGCCCTGCGTCTCATGCACGGCAAGGACGCCGCCTGGACCCCGCCCGTCCTGCACTGCAGCGCCCGTGAGTCGACCGGCCTGGACACCGTGTGGGAGCGCCTGGAGCAGCACCGCACCCTCCTGGACTCCACCGGCCGGCTCGCCGCCAAGCGCCGCGACCAGCAGGTCGACTGGACCTGGAGCATGGTCCGCGACGAACTGCTGGGCCGTCTGCACGCGGACCCGGCGGTACGGGCCCTCGCACCGGAACTCGAACAACGGGTCAGGGACGGGCAGTTGACGGCCACGCTCGCGGCGGAGCGCCTGCTCGACGCCTTCGAGAGGGCCGGCGACGGCGCGTCCCACGGGGCGTGAGCGGGCGTCCGCCGCCCGCGCGCCTCCCGGGGTGCGCTTGTCTCCATCCCTGACCGAGCACTACTGTCACCACGCCTTGGTGCACGGGAAATCCGGTGAAACACCGGTGCGGCCCTCGCCACTGTGATCGGGAAGTCCGGCTCCGGCCCTTACGGGCAGCCACTGGGTCCTTGTGATCCGGGAAGGCGGAGCACGGGCGGTGGTACCCGTCAGCCAGGAGACCGGCCAAGGCACGTCAACCATCCACGAGGTGCTGGAGAGGGTCTGCTGAGCCATGCACATAGCCGAGGGTTTTCTGCCTCCTGCGCACGCGGTCGCCTGGGGCGCCGCGTCCGCGCCGTTCGTCGTCCACGGAGTCCGGTCACTCACCCGTGAGGTCAGGGAGCACCCCGAGAGCACACTGCTCCTCGGCGCCTCCGGAGCCTTCACCTTCGTCCTGTCGGCCCTGAAACTGCCCTCGGTGACCGGGAGTTGCTCCCATCCCACCGGCACCGGGCTGGGCGCGATCCTGTTCCGGCCACCGGTCATGGCGGTTCTGGGCACCATCACCCTGCTCTTCCAGGCGCTGCTGCTCGCGCACGGCGGCCTGACCACGCTCGGCGCCAACGTCTTCTCCATGGCGATCGTCGGGCCGTGGGCCGGGTACGGGGTGTACCGGCTGCTGCGCCGGTACGACGTGCCGCTGATGGGCGCCGTGTTCTGCGGCGCGTTCGTCGCCGACCTGTCCACGTACTGCGTCACCAGCGTGCAGCTGGCGCTCGCCTTCCCCGACCCGGGCAGCGGATTCCTGGGCGCGCTCGGCAAGTTCGGCTCCATCTTCGCCGTCACCCAGATCCCGCTCGCGGTGAGCGAGGGGCTGCTCACGGTGCTGGTGATGCGTCTGCTGGTGCAGTCGAGCCGGGGTGAGCTGACCCGGCTCGGTGTCCTCCTCACCCAGAAGGCCGGCACCGGGGCGGTGGCCCGATGAGCCGGAACACGAAGATCAACGCCCTGCTGCTGCTCCTCGTGGCCGCGCTCGCGGTGCTACCGCTGGCCCTCGGTCTCGGCGACGACAAGGAGAAGCCGTTCGCCGGCTCCGACGGTGAGGCGGAGACGGCGATCACCGAGCTCGAACCGGACTACGAGCCCTGGTTCACGCCCCTGTACGAGCCGCCGTCCGGCGAGATCGAGTCGGCGCTGTTCGCCCTGCAGGCCGCCATCGGTGCGGGCGTGCTCGCCTACTACTTCGGACTACGGCGCGGGCGGCGGCAGGGTGAACAGCGGGCTCTGAGGGACGCCGGGGAAGACGCGGGCAAGACGCCGGCCGAAGGGGCCTGAGCCCCCGTGCTGCCGATCGATGCGGCGGCGCACAGCAGTCGCTGGCGCCGCCGCCACCCCGTGGACAAGGCCGTGCTCGGGCTGGGTCTCACCCTGCTCGCGATCTCGCTGCCGCCCTGGCCGGGCGCCGCCCTGGTCCTGGTGACGGCGGTGGTGGCGCTGCTCGGTCCGGCGGGCGTGCCCCGGCGTCGCCTGTGGCGGGCGTACCGGGTGCCGCTGGGGTTCTGCGTGACCGGAGCGGCCACCCTGCTCGTGCAGGTCGGCGGGCCGGGCGGGTTCGTGTCCCTGGCCGACGGGGGCCCGGTGCGCGCCGGGGAACTGCTGCTGCGCACCTCGGCCGCCTCGCTCGGCGTGCTGCTGTTCGCGTTCACCACCCCGATGTCCGATCTGCTGCCGCGGCTGGTGCAGGCCGGGGTGCCGGCGCCGGTCGTCGACGTGGCGCTGGTGACGTACCGCATGAGCTTTCTGCTGCTCGACTCCGTGCGCCGGATCCGGGAGGCGCAGGCCGCCCGGCTCGGCCACACCACGCGGGCCGCGACCTGGCGTTCCCTGGCCGGGCTCGGCGCGACCGCCTTCGTCCGGGCCTTCGACCGGGCGGCGCGGCTGCAGACCGGGCTCGCCGGACGCGGCTACGACGGCACCCTGCGTGTCCTGGTGCCCGAGGCCCGGTTCTCCGTCCGCTTCACGGCCGCGAGCACCGCACTGCTGGCGGCGCTGGCCGCCCTCACCTTCGTACTGGAAAGGCCGCTGTCATGAGCGAGCCCGCGCTTGTCGCCCTGCGGGGCGCGTCCTTCGCCTACGACGAGGGCCCCGTCGTGCTCGACGGCCTCGACTTCGCGGTGCCCGAGGGGCGGGCGCTGGCCCTGCTCGGGCGCAACGGCAGCGGCAAGACCACGCTGATGCGGCTGCTCAGCGGCGGACTGCGGCCGCACACCGGGCAGTTGACGGTGGAGGGCCGGCCGGTGTCGTACGACCGGAAGGGCCTGACCCGGTTGCGGACCACCGTCCAACTGGTCGTGCAGGACCCGGACGACCAGCTGTTCGCCGCGTCCGTCGCGCAGGACGTGTCCTTCGGTCCGCTGAACCTGGGGCTGTCCGACGCCGAGGTGCGCTCCCGCGTCGCCGAGGCGCTCGACGCCCTGGACATCGCCGGGCTGGCCGACCGGCCCACGCATCTCCTCTACTACGGGCAGCGCAAACGGACCGCGATCGCCGGTGCCGTCGCCATGCGCCCGCGGGTGCTGATCCTCGACGAGCCGACCGCCGGGCTCGACCCGGACGGTCAGGAACGGCTGCTCGCCACCCTCGACGCCCTCCGTGCGCGCGGCACGACCGTGGTGATGGCCACCCATGACGTGGATCTCGCGCTGCGCTGGGCCGACGACGCGGCCCTGCTCACCCCGTCCGGCGTCCGCACGGGGCCCGCGCCCACGGCGCTGGCCCGCACGGACCTCCTCCGGCAGGCCGGGCTGCGGCTGCCGTGGGGCGTCGCGGCGGCGGAACTGCTGCAGGCGCAGGGGCTGTTGGGTGAGAACGTCGCCGGTCCGCGGACGGCGGAGGAGCTGGCCGCCGTGACGGCGACTGCCTTGTGATGCATGCCATACCGCGCACGGCAGTTTTTTACCCGGCTCGATGATTGCCGGGCGCCTGAGATCCGTATCCCTTGGCGTCCGGAGCCGTTCGCACCAGGAGGCAGAATGCGCATAACGCGCAGCATGGTCGGAACCGTCTTCGTCGGCGGCGCGCTGACCCTGACCATCGCCGCCCTCGCCTACCCCGCCATGCTGGGGGTCGAGAACACGTCGAGCACCCCGGATCGCATCATCGCCAACACCCCGTACGGGCCGCTCACCGAGGCCGACCGCGACTTCGTCGTCAAGGTGCGTGCGGCCGGGCTGTGGGAGTACCCGCTCGGCCTGATGGCGATGGAGCGCGGCACGACGAAGGAGATGAAGGAAGCCGGCGAGCACCTGGTGGTCGGGCACGCCCGGCTCGACGAGACCTGCCGCAAGATCGCTCCCGAGCTCGGCATCACGCTGCCCAACCAGGCCTCCCCGCAGCAGGAACAGTTCGTGGCGACGGTGGACGCGGAGCAGGGCAAGCAGTTCGACACCACCGCGGCGAACATCATGCGCATCACGCACGGGCAGATCTTCCCGGTCGTCGCCAAGATCCGCGCCAGCACCAAGAACACCCTGGTCCGGGCGCTGGCCGACCAGGCGAACGACACGGTGCTCGACCACATCACGGTGCTCGAGAAGACCGAGATGGTCAACTTCGACCAGGTCAACTTCCAGCAGACCAGCCCGCCGAAGCTGCCCAAGGAGCAGGTCACCCCGCCCCCGCCGCAGCCCGGCGCCCCCGTCGTGGCCCTCACCGAACCCCCCGGCCTGGACGTGAACACCAGCTCCCCGACGCCCGCACCCACGGCCAGCTCGACGGTCCGCTGACGGGGCGCCCGCTCAGGCCGAGCGCTTGCGGGACGTGGTCTTCTTCGCGGCGGTCTTCTTCGTCGTGCTTTTCGCGGTGCTCTTCGTGGACGCCGTCTTCTTTCCCGTCTGCGTCGACTTGGCGGTCGACTTCTTCGCCGTGGACTTCTTGCCCGCGGGCTCCTTGGGCGCGCTGCGGCTCGTCCTGCGCCGGGGGAGCTCGCGGACCTCGGCCGGCTGTTCGCCGCGGGACTCCTTCGCCGCCCTGACGCTGCTCTCCAGGGCGGCCATCAGGTCGATGACCTTGCCGCCCTTCGCCGGCTCGGGCGCCTCGGGGGGTGCCTCGCCGGCGGCCTTCGCGGCGATGACCTCCTCGACGGCCTCGCGGTACTCGTCGTGCAGGTCCTCGAGGTCGACCTCGCCGAGGGTGTCCATCAGGGCGTCCGCGAGGTCGAGTTCCTTGTTGCGGACGGTGACGTCGGTCTCGGGGGCGACGCCCTCGGGGGCGCGGACCTCGTCCGGCCACAGCAGCCCGTGCATGACGATGGCGTCGCCGACCACCCGCAGCATGCCCAGCCGCTCCCGGCCGCGCAGCGCGAACTTGGCGATGGCGACCTTGTTGCTGCGTTTCAGGGCCTCCCGCAGCAGGGTGTACGGCTTGGCGGCCGGGGCGCCGCTCGCCGCGAGGTAGTACGCCGCGTCCATCTGGAGCGGATCGATCCGTTCGCCCGGCACGAAGGCCACGATCTCGATCGTCTTCGCGGTCGGGAGGGGCAGATGGGCCAGATCCTCGTCCGTGATCGGAATGATCGACCCGTCCGCGTCCTCGTAGCCCTTGCCGATCTCCGCCCCGCTGACCTCGCGGTCCTCCAGCTCGCAGAACTTGCGGTACCGGATCCGCCCGCCGTCCTCCGTGTGGATCTGGCGGAACGAGATCGAGTGGCTCTCCGTGGCGTTCACCAGCTTGACCGGGACGCTGACGAGGCCGAACGAGATGGCGCCGTTCCATATGGATCGCACATCCAGCACCTTTCGCGACGGCATCAAGCAGTATCAGGCGATATCACCCGTTTTCATGTGATTCTCATCGTATGACGCCGATCACAGAGGTGGAGGGGCGGCGGGTCGCGCTGAGCAATCTCGAGAAGGTGCTGCACCCGGCGACCGGGTTCACCAAGGGCGAGTTGCTGCATTACTACGCGACGACCGCCGACGTGCTGCTGCCGCATCTGCGGGATCGGCCGGTGTCCTTCCTGCGCTACCCGGACGGGCCCGACGGGCAGGTCTTCTTCACCAAGAACGTGCCGCCGGGTACGCCCGAGTGGGTCACCACCGCCGAGGTGCCCCGTTCGGAGGGTCCGGCCCGGATGGTGCTCGTGCAGGACCTGCCGAGCCTAGTGTGGGCCGCGAACCTGGTGACCGAGTTCCACACGCACCAGTGGGTGATCCAGGAGCCGGCGATGGCCGACCGGCTGGTCTTCGACCTGGACCCGGGCGCACCGGCGACCGTCGTCCAGGCTTGCGAGGTCGCGCTGTGGCTGCGGGAGCGGCTGGCGGCGGACGGCATCGACGCGTACGCGAAGACATCCGGGTCGAAGGGGCTTCATCTGCTGGCCGGCATCCGGCCGACCCCCTCCGACCAGGTGTCGGAGTACGCCAAGGAGCTCGCCATGGAGGCGGAGAAGGCGATGCCCCGGCTGGTCCTGCACCGGATGACGCGCAGCCTCAGGCCGGGCAAGGTGTTCGTCGACTGGAGCCAGAACGTCGCCCGGAAGACGACGGCGACGCCGTACACCCTGCGGGCACGGACCACGCCGACGGTGTCGGCGCCGGTGACCTGGGAGGAGGTCGAGGCGTGCGGGGACGTCGGCCAGCTGACCTTCCAGGCCGGCGACATCGCCCCGCGCGTGCAGGACTACGGCGATGTACTGGCCCCGCTGCTCGACCCGGGCCGGGCCGGCCGGGTGCCCTGACCGCTCCGCTGGAAGTGCCGCAGTCGCGGGCGGTCGGGCAGCGCCCCGAAGGGGCGCGGGGAACTGCGCGACCAGCCACAACGGTGCCGCAGACGATCGACGGCACATCGCGGCACTTCCAGCGGAGCGCTAGGTGTTCTGTCCACGGAGGTTGGTGACGCAGGTCTCGGCTGAGGGATCTTGAAATGGGTGAGGGCCTTCTGGCCTGGTGTGGATTGCGACATCTGCACCGGCGACCAGAGAGGCCCTCGTGCCCCACCG
>NZ_JBQQCE010000499.1:0-7098 GCF_052245645.1 Streptomyces sp. KR55
GCGGGTACCGGACGGTGGCCGTGGACGGGCGGGGGCAGTTCGAGTCGGACGGGCCGACGGACGACGAATCGGCGTACACGCAGCCCGAGTTGGCGCGGGACGTGCTCGCCCAGGCCGAGGCCGTCGGCACGCCGGTGCATCTCCTCGGGCACTCTCTGGGCGGGCAGATCGCCCGGGCCGCGGTCCTGTTCGACCACTCCCCCTTCCTCTCGCTCACCCTCATGGCCTCGGGCCCGGCGCAGATCTCCGTCTCCCAGCAGCAGCGCGTGAAGCTGCTGCGGGACGCGCTCGCCGTGATGAACATGACCGAGGTGTGGGAGGCGATCCAGGCCATGGGCCCACCGGAGGACGTCGGCGGGCCGGCCCGTGGCCTCGGCGGTCCGGAACTGCTGCGCCGCCGCTGGCTCGGCAACAAACCGGCCCAACTCATGGCGACGGGCCGCCAGTTGTGCACGGAGCCGGACCGGGTCGCCGAACTCGCCGCGGTTCCGCTGTCGTTCCACGTTCTGTCGGGTGCACGCGACGACACCTGGCCGGTGCCGCTGCTGGACGACATGGCCGCACGACTGGATGCGCACCGCACGGTCGTGGAGGGCGCCGAACACTCACCGAACGCGGACCAGCCCCTGCCGACGGCCCGCGCGATCGCCGGCTTCTGGGACCGCGTGCCCCGTTAGTACTGCGTCTGCAGGTGGTTCCAGAACCCGTCCCGCAGTGACCGGCGCAGGTCCGCCTGGCCGCGCAGCGAGTACTGAAGGATGCCCTCCGCCTCCACCAGCAGGTCCTGGTCCACGGAGCCGGGGAGATACGGATGGCCGGGCAGCAGTTCCACCAGGGCCTCCCGCCCGCGCGCGGCCAGCCACTTCGCCGCGATCTGCGCGCCGACGAAGCGGACGTCCTCCCGGGTGGGCCGGGTGGCGCCGGTGGCTTCGTAGGCGGCGGTGCGCCGGGAGACGTACGGCTTGAAGAATTCGAGGTCGAGGGTGCGCTGGCTGTCGACCTCCCAGAGGAGGGGCTCCGCCTGGTTGCGGCCCTCGGGAGCCTCGATGCCCCACAGGTGCACCCGCGCCCCGTATCCCTGCGCCGCCTCGACCGCCGACACCAGGTCCTCGTCGCCGCCGAGGAGGGCTGCGTCGCTGATGGCGCGGTGCCGGGCGAGGGACTCCAGGTCGGTCCGGATCAGTGAATCGACGCCCTTTTGCTGGTTGTTGGCGTTGAGGTTGCCCAGGCGGACCTTCACGTCGGGCAGTTCGGCGATGGACTGCTGCTCGGCGGTGTGGATACGGCGCCGGGCGCCGTCGTACCAGTAGACCCGCAGCAGCCGGCTGTCCGCGAAGACCGTGCGGGCCCGGTCGATGAGCGCGTCGATCAGCCCTTCGGCGTCGAGGTCGAAGGCCCGCCGGTCCTCGGTGCCGGCGACGAGCCGTCCCGCGGCCGCGTACAGATACCCGGCGTCGACGAAGATGGCGTGGGTCGAGGGTGTCTTCGCCACCTCGGCGAGCATGCGCTGCAGCAGCTCGTTCGTGCGGTCGATACGGGCGGACAGGGCCGCGAGGTCGTCGTTCATTGACTCCATTGTCCCGCTGGTCACGCTGCGAACACAACCAGTCCCGGTTAGTCTCGAACCAGCGGCTTACCGGACGGTAATTAGCCGTTCGAAAATTTTCTTTAGCGTAGGGAATGTTTGTAACAGACGTGCTGTTCCATACCTATGGAACCCGGGCACATCCGCCCCATGGGCTCTCCATCAGTAGTTCTCCTCAGGAGGATGACCAGACGAAGGGAGAAGCCATGCGCTTCGAAATCATGCGACTCGACGACGTGGACGGCACGCCCGTGGACACGACCGTCGTGGACGCCGCCTCCGTCAACCGGATCGTTCAGCAAGCCGCCGCCATCGGACAGCGACTGTGGATCCGTCCGGCCGACACCTCGGCTTCATAACACGGATCACCCATCCAAGCTTCAGGGCCCCGTACGGTCACACCGTACGGGGCTCTGCTGTTGCCGCCGGGGCCGGTCAGCACACCTAGCTGCCCTGGATCACCTGCGTGACCCCGTTGATGATCTGCTGCACGGCGATCGCGGAGAGCATCATCCCCGCGAGCCGCGTCACGAGGACGACACCGCCGTCCTTGATGATCCGGATGATCACCAGGGAGTAACGCATCACCAGCCACAGGACGACATGGATGGCGAGGATAGCGGACCACACCGACACCTGCGTGCCGACGCTGTCCGCCTTCTGCACGGCCAGGATGACCGACACGATCGCACCGGGCCCCGCCAGCAGCGGCATACCCAACGGTACGAGGGCGACGTTGACGTCCTTGGTCTGCTTGGGCTCGTCCGTCTTGCCGGTGAGCAGGTCGAGCGCGATCAACAGGAGCAGCAGCCCGCCGGCGATCATCAGCGCGGGCACCGACACATGCAGGTAGTTGAGGATCTGATGCCCGAGCACCCCGAAGACGGTGATGACACCGCCGGCCACACAGACGGCCTGGAACGCCATCCGCTTCTGCACCTTGGCGGGCCGCCCCGCGGTCAGGGCGAGGAAGATCGGAGTGATCCCAGGGGGATCCATGATGACAAAAAGGGTCAGAAAGAGAGAGCCGAAGACGGCGACGTCGAACATGGGGAAGTACAGGCCTTGCGAGAAGTGAACGGACGTGAGCGTGGGGGTGGTGCGCCTCAGGCCCCGCCGGTCCCCGGCACCGGGAACGCCCCGGTCGCCCTCCGGGTGATCTCCCCGTACACCTCGGGGTCGGTCGCGTACTCGCCCAGCGAGACGGTCTTGCGGCTGCCGTGGTAGTCGCTGGAACCGGTGACCAGCAGCCCCAGCTCCTTGGCCAGCCCGCGCAGCCGCGCCCGGGTGTCCGGGTCGTGGTCCATGTGGTCGACCTCGATGCCGTCGAGCCCGGCGGCGGCCATCTCGACGATCGCCGATTCCGGCACCGTACGCCCCCGCTTGGCGGCGCCGGGATGCGCGAACACCGCAACACCACCCGCGCCCTTGATCAGCCGGATCGCCTCGAAGGGGTCGGTCTCGTGCTTCTCCACGAAGGCCCGCCCGCCGTCGGCCAGCCAGTCCTGCGTGAACGCATCACCCACGGTCGGTACGACACCCAGTTCGACCAGCGCGGAAGCAACGTGCGGCCGGCCGACCGAGCCGTCACCGGCGATCCGGGCGACCTGCTCCCAGGTGACCGGCACACCCAGCTCGTTCAGCTTGGCGATCATGCCCTTGGCCCGCGGCACTCGGTCGTCGCGTACGAGTTCGCGCTCGGCGAGCAGCGTGGGCTCCTCGGCGTCGAAGAGGTAGGCGAGCATGTGCATGCTGATGCCGTCGATACGGCAGGACAGCTCGGCGCCGGTGACAAGGGTGAGCCCCTCCGGCAGCGCGGCGATCGCCTCGGCGTGCCCGCGGGTGGTGTCATGGTCGGTCAGCGCAACGACGTCCAGTCCGGCCGCGGCGGCATTGCGCACAAGCTCGGCCGGGGTGTCCGTGCCGTCGGAAGCGGTGGAGTGGGTGTGCAGATCTATGCGCACGACGCGGACTCCAGGCGATGACGGGACGGCAGGGACGCCCCAAGGATAGCGGGTCAGCAGGCATGACCGTGTCATAACCGCAACACCGGTTCGCCCCCTACAGACGGCTGTCAGTCGCCGAGTAGGGGCGCGGGGCTGTGTCGATATGCGACTCTGCCGCGATGGGGGTCCCCCCGCTCGAGCGAAGCCGAGAGCGGGGGAGCGACCAGCCACAACAAACCCGCAGCCGGCCACCGGCCACAACCCACCCCGAACCTCACCCGCCCTTACGGATGAAGCAGGCGCGGCGACAACGCCCCGCACGGCACCAGATCCACCTCGGCCCCCGCGTCCCGCACATCCGTCAGCACCAGCTCGTCGTACATCAACAGCCCCGACTGCTCGGGCCAGACGACCGCCCACAGCCACAGCCCGCGCGCCTCGCCCGCGAAGACCGCACGGTCGGCCGGACCGCCGGAGACATGCCAGAGCGGAGTGGGGCGGCCGGCGGCCAGCACCTTGGCCTGGGGCGGCTTGCCGACGTCCATGTACGGCCCCGGGTCCGGCCCGTCGATGCCCGCGTACCGCGCGCCGAGGCCGACGCCGAGTTCCTCGGCGACCAGGATCAGTTCGCCTATGCCGCCGAGCGGGCCGGGGCCGGAGCAGGCCACGGCCGTGGCGCGGCCGCCGCTTCGGTCGTCACCGGCGCAGGCCACGCCCGTGAACAGCCAGCCGACCGGTAGCGGCCACGGCATCCACACCGGTACCTGCGTGCGATGCACCACGACACTGAGGGCCTCGACGCTGGGCGGGATCACGGGCTGCAGCGGATGCACGGTGCCGTGGACATCGCACTGCCAGGAATCGGCGAAGAGTCCGGGAGCCCTGACCCGGCCACCACACTTCGGGCAACTGGGTTCGCCCCTCATAGGGCTCCACGGTCCTACCCCGGCTGCGCCACGTCAAGGACGATCACCCGTCCGGGCGGAACGCCCGGGCCGGGAAAAGGGGTTGGGTGAGCTTCCTCACTCCGGATTCAGTCCAGTGCGACGGACTTGCGTGCCGGGTCCCTGAGATCGGTCCCGTGTGTCAGCCACCGCTCCTGGAGGGCCTGCGCGCCGTGCACCCGCTTCCACGCGGCCTCGTTGGGAGTCATGGGCAGCAGGGGCAGGAACCGTACGGGATCGAGGGGCTCGTCCAGCTCCAGGTCCTCGACCAGCCCGCCGGGCTCGGCCACCAGGACGGAGGTGAACGGGGCACCGGGCCACAGCGGCTCGCCGACGTCGAGCGAGGCGCCGGGTGCCACGACCACACCCTCGACCTGCGGAGACGCGGCGAGCACGGCGAGCGGACGGAGCACCTTGTCGGTGTCGGCGACGCCGGACCGCACGGAGAGGACCAGCTCGGCGCGGGGCCCCTTGACCGGGTCGGCGAGCACCGCGGTGGGGTCGGCCATGGGCTGGGCGGACATGCCGAGCGTGGCGTAACGGACGACGTCCCCCTCCTGGAAACGCAGCACCTCGATGCGGTCGGTACCGAGGAAGGTGACCGCGGCGCGCGCGTCCGGCTCACCCAGCGCGGTGCGCAACCGGGCCTCGACCAAAGGGAGAACATCAGCCATGCAGCGAGCATAGAACTCGTCAGGGCCGGGCAAACGAGCGCCTTGACACTGCAGTCGGCTGATACTCTTGGCCAGGTTCGGGGCAGCACGCAGAAGCGTCGCGGTCAAGTCCCGACGCCGACGACACTCCCTTACGAGGGACCGGCCGGAGGAGGTGGGGCTGCAATGGACCGAAGTCGACCGTGCAGTACCACCCGCTCTTCCGACCGCTGACGTAGCTCTGGCTCTGCCGGCTGCCACCTCTCGTTGCGTATCTCCACGCGGAAGAGCACTTCGTTTCGCTTTGCCTGATCTGTCTGACCTGCATCAGCAGCTGAATCAGCAACGAAGGTCACCACCGCGACGGTGCGGTGCTCCCCGCTTTGTGGACGTGCCAAACATCCCGCAAGTCAGGACGTCCCCATTCCGGGCAGTTCCACCCGTCGCAGCGGACCTTCGCTGCTCGTTGCGAAGGAGCCTGCCATGTCGATGATCCGCGACCTGCGAGCTGCGGTCCGTCCGTCGCGTCCGGTGCTGCGCAAGGACACCGGGGCGTACGACACCACGCGCGACCCCGGGACGACCTCCGCCGTCGTCGACTGCGCCATCTACCGCGACGGCGCCCGCGTCGAGCCGTCGAAGCCGCTGACCCCGCACGAGGCGATGCGCCGGGTGCGGCGCGACGGGGGCTTCGTGTGGATCGGTCTGCACGAGCCGACCGAGGCCGAATTCGCCGGTATCGCCAGTGAGTTCGGGCTGCACCCGCTGGCGGTCGAGGACGCCGTCCAGGCGCACCAGCGGCCGAAGCTGGAGCGCTACGACGACTCCCTGTTCACCGTCTTCAAGACCATCCACTACGTCGAGCACGACGAACTCACCGCCAACAGCCAGGTCGTCGAGACCGGCGAGGTGATGTGCTTCACCGGCCGGGACTTCTTCATCACCGTCCGGCACGGCGGCCAGGGCTCGCTGCGGGCGCTCAGGCACCGGCTGCAGGACGACCCCGAGCTGCTCGCCAAGGGCCCCTCGGCGGTGCTGCACGCGATCGCCGACCACGTCGTGGACGGCTACATCGCGGTCGCCGACGCGGTGCAGGACGACATCGACGAGGTGGAGACGGAGGTGTTCTCGCCGGGACGCAAGGGGACGCCGCGCGGTACGGACGCCGGACAGATCTACCAGCTCAAGCGCGAGGTCATGGAGTTCAAGCGGGCGGTGTCACCGCTGATGCGGCCGCTGCAGCTGCTCAGTGAGCGGCCGATGCGGCTGATCGACCCCGACATCCAGAAGTACTTCCGGGACGTCGCCGACCACCTGGCCCGGGTCCAGGAGCAGGTGACCGGCTTCGACGAGCTGCTCAACTCCATTCTCCAGGCCAACCTCGCGCAGGCGTCCGTCGCGCAGAACGAGGACATGCGGAAGATCACTTCCTGGGCCGCGATCATCGCCGTACCGACGATGGTCTGTGGTGTGTACGGGATGAACTTCGATTACATGCCGGAACTGCGCTGGAAGTTCGGGTACCCGATGGTGCTCGGGATCACGGCGATGATCTGCTTCGGCATCCACCGGACGCTGAAGCGCAACGGATGGCTGTGAGCGGCCTCGTTACGCTTCTCCCATGACTGGTGAGCTGCTCGAGAGGGCCCTCGTCGAGGAGGCCACGAAGAAGTCCGGCCTCATCTGGGTGAAGGGGCCCGGTGCTGCGGCCCGTGCCCTGTGGCATGTGTGGCACGAGGGTGCGGCCTGTGTCGTCGGCGACGGGCCGGGCGAGCAGCCGCTGCCGGGGCTGGCCGACGGGGCCGCGGCCGAGGTGACCGTCCGCAGCAAGGACAAGGGTGGCCGGCTGGTCTCCTGGACGGCGAAGGTCGTGGAACTGACGCCCGGTTCCGAGGCGTGGGAGGCCGCCGTCGCCGAGTTGAAGGGCAAGCGGCTCAACGCACCCGACGGTGAGGCGATGACCGAGCGGT
>NZ_JBQQCE010000005.1:0-54340 GCF_052245645.1 Streptomyces sp. KR55
GGCGAGAACATCGGCAGCGCCGTGAACACCGGTACGGTGACCGTCCTCTACGGCAGCGCCACCGGCCTGAACACCGGCTCCGGCGCCCAGTCCTTCGCCCAGAGCACCGCCGGTGTCCCCGGCAGCGACGAGAACGACGACTACTTCGGCCAGGACGTCAAGCTCGACGACGTCACCGGCGACGGCCGCGCCGACCTCGTCGTCAGCTCCGCCGAGAACGCCGGCAACGGCGCGGTGACCTACCTGCCGTCCACCGGCACGAAGATCACCACGTCCGGTTCCCGCACCGTCTCCCCGAGCACGTCGGGCGTCTCGACGACCGGCACGCCGTACTTCGGCGCGAACTTCGCCGACTGAACCACCGTACGACCCAGCGGCCGGGCCTTGGCGACCGAGGCCCGGCCCTCCCCCCAGTCCTACGGAGCCCTACCTTGCGCAAGCGCACCCTCCTCCTGGCCGCCACCCTCAC
The DNA here is from genome assembly GCF_052245645.1 of Streptomyces sp. KR55. Classification (NCBI taxonomy): domain Bacteria; kingdom Bacillati; phylum Actinomycetota; class Actinomycetes; order Kitasatosporales; family Streptomycetaceae; genus Streptomyces; species Streptomyces sp. KR55. The sequence goes on from NZ_JBQQCE010000005.1 coordinate 470, forward strand.
CACCGGCCTGCTCACCGCCCTGCCCGCTGGCCCGGCCGCCGCCGCGCCCGCCCGGCACGCCGACGACTTCAACGGCGACGGCTACCGCGACCTGGTGACCGCCGCTCCCTACGCCACCGTCGGCGCCGTGACGCGCGCCGGCGCCGTCGTCGTCCAGTACGGCTCGTCCTCCGGCCTCAGCACCACCCGCCGCACGGTGATCTCGCAGAACACCGCGGGCATCCCCGGATCGGCCGAGACGGACGACAACTTCGGCATGCGGCTCACCTCCGGCGACCTCAACAACGACGGCTACGCCGACCTCGTGATCGGCACCGAGGACGAGGACGTCGACGGCGACAAGGACGGCGGCGCGGTCGTGGTCGTCTGGGGCGGCCGCAGCGGCCTGTCCGGCGGCCAGTCGATCGCCGACCCGGCCCGCTCCTCCCACGACTCCTACGGCATGTCCCTCGCCGTCGGCGACTTCGACGGGGACGGCCGGCCCGAGCTCGCCGTCGGCAGCGACGGCAAGGGCATCTGGATCCACCGGGGCATCGGCAAGAACGTCGCCCCCGCCTCCCGCGACAAGCTCACCGCCGACCTCTACCCGGGCATCGTGCACGGCGCCGAGGCCCTCACCTCCGGTGACGTCAACGGCGACGGCACCGACGACCTCGTCCTCACCGGCACATACCTGCGCGAGGAGCCGTACACCTACTACGACGCCACCCACATCTACCTCGGCTCCGCGTCCGGCCTCACCCGCCAGACCGTGCTGGCCAGCGACAGCTGGCAGACGGCCGCCGTCGTGGGCGACCTCAACGGCGACGGCTACGAAGACGTGGTCACCGGCGCGCCTCCCGGTTCCGTCCGTGAAGGCGACGGCGGCTCGGTCAGCGTGTACCTCGGCGGCAGCAGCGGCGTGGCCACCCAGCCGGCGCAGACCATCACCCAGGACACCCCGGGAGTGCCGGGCGCCGACGAGCCGGACGACTGGTTCGGGCACTGGCTCTCCGTCGACGACATCAACGGCGACGGCTACGCCGACCTGGCGGTCTCCGCCAACTTCGAGACCATCGGCACCGCGAAGCTTGCCGGCAGCGTCACCGTGCTGCGGGGCGCGCCGGGCGGCCTGACCACGACCGGCGCCCAGTCCATCACCCAGAACACCGCCGGCGTCCCCGGCACCGCAGAGACCGCCGACCGCTTCGGCTGGACGGTCCGCCTCACCGACGTCAACGGCGACGGCCGCGCGGACCTGTTCGCCGGCGCCGACGGCGAGAACGACGCGGACGGCGGCGTATGGAGCCTGCGCGGATCGTCGTCGGGCGTGACGACGAAGGGCGCCACGAGCTGGGGGCCGGCGTCGGTGGGCGTGCCGGCGGCCGGCTACCCGCGACTGGGCCAGGGCATTCTGCAGTGACCGGCCAACTGCCCCTGAGGGACGCCCCTTAGGGGCAGGCCCCGGTATCCCGCGGTGCTCCCCGTAAGGGATGTCACAGCTCGGCCGCAAAGCCGGGCCCGCAACCCCGGGCCCGGCACGCGGACCTCCGGGACCAGGTACGTTCGATGACGTGGCTGGATTCAGGATCGGACGCGGCGGCCGGGACAACCGCGCCCCGCACACGCGACCGCAACACCCCCCGTACGGACAGCAGGCGCCGCAGGGACCGTCGTACGGCTATCCCCCGGCGGCGCCGCAGCGGCACCCGCACCCCGGGCAGCAGAGCTACGGCGGCGGCCAGTGGCCGCAGTCGAACGGCGGCTACGGCCCCCAGGGCGGCGACGAACCGGAGTACTTCGGCGACGACGGCCACCGGCACGGCGCCCCGGACCCGTACGCCGCCAACAACCCCGGCCACACCCAGGCGTTCTCCGTCGGCGAGGAGCCTTACAGCCAGGGGGAGACCTACCACGCGGGCTCGACCGCGCCGTCGGCCCCGATCGGCCCGCGTCTGCACTGGAAGGACCTGCTGAGGGGCATCGTCCTCGCCCCCAACCAGACCTTCCTCCGGATGCGCGACTACACGATGTGGGTCCCCGCCCTCGTCGTGAGCTTCCTCTACGGCCTGCTCGCGGTCTTCGGCTTCGACGGCGCCCGCGAGGACGCGATCAACGCCACCCTCTCCAACGCGATACCGATCGTCCTGACGACGGCCGTGGCGATGGTGCTCAGCGCCTTCGTCCTGGGCGTGGTCACGCACACCCTGGCCCGCCAGCTCGGCGGCGACGGCGCCTGGCAGCCGACGGTCGGCCTCTCCATGCTCATCATGTCCCTCTCGGACGCCCCCCGCCTGGTCGTCGCGATGTTCCTGGGCGGCGACGCCCCCTTCGTCCAGATCCTGGGCTGGGCCACCTGGGTCGCCGGCGGCGCCCTCCTCACCCTCATGGTCAGCCGCTCCCACGACCTGCCGTGGCCGAAGGCCCTGAGCGCATCGGCGATCCAGCTGATCGCCTTGCTGTCGATCGTGAAGCTGGGCACGTTCTGAGGACCGGCACGACATGACGGGCCCCCGGCGCGCAGCCGGGGGCCCCGTCATGGGACTGCTTACCTCGGAGGTAATCGCGGCGTGCGGCGCGCGTGGCTACGTTCAAGTCGTCGCACCCCAGCGAACGAAGGAGCCGGACGTGCCCGCATATGGTTTTGCGCACCTGCGTGACCGCCGCCACCACCCCGATGTCCTTGAATACCTGGAACGCATCCAGGACACCCTCGACCCATTTCACGGGCGCTTCCTGATCCACGGCCCGCCGACCGAGGTGGTGGAGGGGAACTGGCAGGGCAGCATGGTGCTGATCGAGTTTCCGGGCCTGGCCGAGGCCCGCGCCTGGTACGCGTCCCCCGCGTACCAAGAGATCCTGCGGCTGCGGACCGACCACATCGAAGGGGACGTCGTGTTGGTGGAGAGCGTCGGTCCCGGGTACGACCCGCGTGAGCGTGCGGCGAAACTGCGGGCAGAGACGACCGGGGAGTGGACCTAGTTGTTGGGATCGCTGCATTGATCACAGCAGTCCGACAGTGCGCCACGTCTGAGGCCCTCGACGGTCACTCGAGGGCCTCAGGATTTACGTCAGGAGGCACTTACCGAAGACCTTCACAGGTCAGAGAGCTTCCTTCGACGGAGTGATCGGCTCCCCCGACCTACGCACCGGAGGCAACACACTCCACGGGAAGTTGATCCACTCGTCGGTCCGCTTCCACACGTACTCGCACTGCACCAGCGAGTGGGACTTCTCATAGATGACGGCGGACCGCACCTCGGCGACCGCGTCGAGACAGAAGTCCCGCACCAGCTTGAGCGTCTTGCCGGTGTCGGCGACGTCGTCGGCGATGAGGACCTTCTTGTCGGAGAAGTCGACGACGTTGGGGACGGGCGCGAGCATGACGGGCATCTCGAGCGTGGTCCCCACCCCCGTGTAGAACTCGACGTTCACGAGATGAATGTTCTTGCAGTCGAGGGCGTAGGCGAGCCCGCCGGCGACGAACACACCACCCCGCGCGATCGACAGCACTACGTCGGGCTCGTACCCGTCATCGGCGACGGCCTGCGCAAGCTCGCGCACGGCAACCCCGAACTGCTCGTAGCTGAGGTTCTCTCGTACGTCCACGTCGCTCATGCCGGGCTCACACCTGCGTCCGATGGAAATTGATGAAGGACCGCGAGGCAGTGGGTCCCCGCTGCCCCTGGTACCGCGACCCGTACCGCTCACTCCCGTACGGGAACTCGGCCGGCGAGCTGAGCCGGAACAGGCACAGCTGCCCGATCTTCATGCCCGGCCACAACTTGATGGGCAGCGTCGCGAGGTTGGACAGCTCCAGCGTCACATGCCCGGAGAACCCCGGATCGATGAAACCGGCGGTGGAGTGCGTCACGAGCCCGAGCCGCCCGAGCGAGCTCTTCCCCTCCAACCGGGAGGCAAGATCATCAGGCAGCGTGATCACCTCGAACGTCGAGGCGAGCACGAACTCCCCGGGATGGAGAATGAACGGCTCGTCCCCCTCCGGCTCCACGAGCCGCGTCAGATCGGCCTGCTCGATGGAGGGGTCGATGTGGGGGTACCGGTGATTCTCGAACACCCGGAAGTACCGGTCCAGCCGCACATCGACGCTCGACGGCTGCACCATGGATTCGTCATAGGGATCGATCCGCACCCGCCCGGCGTCGATCTCGGCCCGGATGTCCTTGTCTGAGAGAAGCACGCCCCGAGGATACGCAAGGCGCGCGGAGCCACGACAATCGTGACGACTCCGCGCGCCCACTGCTGATCGGATACCGCTACTGCTTCTCGAGGCTCACCGGCACGACAATGCGCAACCGCGCACATCGCGGACAGCGGACGAGCCGCCCCGGGCCGAGGCGCTCGGCCTGCTGCATCGGGAGCGAAGCGGTGGTGAACACGTGCCCATCGGCACAACGGACGACGGTGCGCTCCATCAAGTCCTGAAGTCCCTTCCCCAAAGAGCCGCGTCTGGCTGATGCCCTGACGAGGAAGGCCACATTACGGGACGAAAGGGATGCCCCTCCAGGCGGCACTCCGGACCCGCGCACCCCACCACCGTACGCCCCAACTCCGTTCCCCCGCAGCCGCATCCCTCCCCCGGAGCAAGCCACAGGCCCCACGGTTCGAGCACCGGGGGCCAGCGATGAGGTACAGTGGGCGAGCATTCCGACGCCGACGCGGTCGGCGTCTTACGCGGGTGTAGTTTAATGGTAGAACATCAGCTTCCCAAGCTGAGAGCGCGAGTTCGATTCTCGTCACCCGCTCCACGACTAAGGCCCAGGTCATCGACCCGGGCCTTTTTGCTGTCTGCTGTGATCAGTCGCCGCGTGCCAGATTCGTGCCAGAAGGCTGATCGTCTGGATCACCGGTGCCGTCTTCTGGCACGGCAGCAGCTTCCTGGCGTGCCTTGCGCACCGTCGCGTCGAGGCCGGCAGCAACTTCCTGCTGTCGGTCGTCGTCGGAGTGCTGGTAGATCAGCGCGGCCTTCTCGGAGGACTGGCCGGCGCGGACCATCGTGTCCTTGAGGGTGGCACCCGAACGCGTCGACAGTGTGTGTCCCGTGTGACGAAGGTCGTAGAACCGGAAGCCCTCAGGAACGCCGACGACGGTACGGGCCTTGCGCCACTTCCGGCCGAAGGTGCTGCGGCGGAAGGCGGCGCCCTTCTCTCCGAGGAAGACCAGCCCGTCGGGGCCCTTGCCCGCGAACAGCTCCATATGAATGCGGAGCTCCGGACGCAGGAACTCGGGAAGGTAGACGGTCCGAGTACCGGCTTCGGACTTGGTGTCGCCAGGGGCGCGGCGACCGTTCGTCCGCTCCGGCTCAGCAATGCGAACCGTGATCTTCAGTGCCTCGACGTCGACATCCCTGCGGCGGAGTCCGGCCAGCTCCTCGGGGCGAAGTGGACCGTAGGCGCCGAGGTAGACCATGAGGCGCCAGCGCGGGCCGAGCTGGTCGGCGAGGGCGTCGACCTGGGCGACGGTGGCGATGCGACGTTCGGCCGCCTTCTCCTTCCCGGCACCCTTGATCCGGCACGGGTTGCGCTTGATCAGGTCGTCGTCCACGGCCGTCTCCATGATGCTTTTCAGGAGGCGGTACGCCTTGGCGGTCGTGGTCTTCGCCTTGGTCGTGCGAAGGCGTTCGGCACGCCACTCGCGGACCAGGGGCGCAGTGATCTCGTCGAGGTCCGATTCGCCGAAGGTGGGAAGGATGTGGTCGTCCAGGAGGTAGTGGTACAGGTCCTCGCTCAGTACCGACAGCTCTCGTTCCTCCACCCACTTCTCCGCGTAGACCTTGAAGTTGACCGACCCCGCCTCAGGGTCGCGCCAGTCTCCGCGTCGGATCTCGGTCTGCTTCTCGGCAAGCCAGTCGTCGGCGTCCGCTGTCGTGGCGAAGGTTTCCGGCGCCGGGCGCATGACGCCGTCAGGCCCTGGATAGCGCGCCTGGTAGCGGCCGGACGGAAGCCGTCTGATCGCGCCGAAGCGGCGCCGCCTGCCCTTGCTGTTGGCCATCAGGCAGCCCTCCCGAAGCGGGTACGGGGGCGCCTCAGCGGCTCGACCGTGCGGGACTGGATGAACTCGGCGACCGCGCTTTCGGGGATGCGCACATGCCGGCCGACCTTCACGTACCGGATGCGTCGTTCCTCGATCAGTCGCCGGGGGAAGCGGGCGGTCGTGCCGAGCAGCTCGGCGACCTGGTCGACGGACAGGTAGCGGTCGGTCGTCATGCGGTCGGTTCCCCTTCCGTTCCGGGGGCGGGTTCGAGGGTTGCGGCAAGCCAGGTCTCGGCAGCGCTGAGGCCCGTACCGGCGAACACCCAGTGGGCGAGGACGAGCGTGGTTTCGCCGTCATGCGTGGCAGGCGGAGCCGTCTGGGCGCGGCGCCAGTCGGCGCGGGCGGTGCGCAGGGCGCCGAGGGTGGTGGAGTAGCGGCGGGACTTGGTGGAGAAGTGGCCGCGGAAGCCGAGCATGTGAGCCCATGCGCGCAGGCGTAGGTGTTCCAGCTCCTTGCGTGCGCCGAGGGTCCAGGCGGTCCGGATCATGCGTCGGGCGTGGTCGCTGATCCGGGCGTGGGACAACTCAGCAAGGAAGCGGATCGGCCGGTCCAGGGTGCCCGTGGCCGTCTCGGCGCCCTTGGTGGCGTACTTGGCGATGTACGCCGCTACAGCTCGCTCGGTCAGTTCCTGGCCGCCGTCGAAGTGGGCGGAACGGATCGGGCGGACGTCGAGCTGACGCCCGAAGGCGAAGGTGTGGGCCCGGCCGTCGATCTGCGGGCCGTCGATGCGTGCGGCGGTCGCGGCGGCGCGGATGGCGTCGGTCAGCAGCTCGGCCGTGGCCCAGGCCGGGGGCGAGGTGTCGCCGCCTTCCGGGCCGTCGAGGCGGATGACCGCGTGGAAGTGGACGGCTCCGCGCTTCTGGTATTCGGCGACCTTGGCGAAGGAGACGCGGGCGTGCGCGCGGAAGTCGCGTTGGGTGAGGCCGGCGCGCTTGGCGACCTCCCGGCGGAGGTAGATCGAGAAGCGTCGCCAGAGGGCGCCCGCGTGCGCGTTCCAGAGAACGGCCGCTTCGTAGTTGTAGGTGTCGGGGTTCAGCGGGGTGCCGAGTACGGCGTCCTCCTGGTCGTGGTGGGTGCCGCAGCGGCACGGGCGGCCGTCGGTGCGGCGGTTGTGGACCGGGCCGAAACCGGGGGCGGTGAAGGTGGCGAAGACGCGCGGGTGGGTCGAGACCTCCTCCGGGGTGCCTTTGCCGCCGCGCAGTCCGGCGGTGATCAGGTGGTAGGTGTCACGGCGGTATGTCTCGGCGCACGCGGCACAGCGGGTCGCGCGTCGGTTGTTGCAGCGGACCAGGAGCTGACCGGCGGGGAGCGCGACGGAGTCCAGGTGGCGCAGGACACTGCCGATCTCGCCGGTCGCCATGTTGACGGCGTACTCCGTGCGGTGGCCGTCGAGGCGGACGGGGTGGGTGCAGCCGCCCAGGCCGGAGAGTTGTCGGGCCAGCTCGGGCATGGTGCCCAGGGAGGCCAGCATGGAGAGTTCCGCCAGCGGGGGCGGAGTCTGCCGGGTGATGATGGGGAAATCCTTTCGGCTGTTTCGGCGGTTGGGAGGGACGGCCCCGGGGCGGCGGGATGCTTGGCGGCGTTTGCCGCCCCGGGGCCGGTCAGCGCCTGTTGGCGCCTGTGACGAGGGAGCGCAGGACCACGGCGGCGATGGCCACGGACACAGCCGTGACGGCGACGGCCGCCAGGAGCGCGGTGAGGACGACGCCGACGACGACCACGGCGGCGACCGCTCCCACGTAGGGAGTGAGCGGGCGGCCGGTGGACGGCACCGGAGCCTCCATCTGGTGCCGCGTGGTGATGGCCGGGGGCGAGTGCGGGGTGTCGGGGAGCTGCGGGCGGAACAACACGGCGTACCTCCTTGTCACTTGTCGGTGCCGTTGACGACGCCGACCCCGGAGCGGGTGCCGGACTCGATGGCGGGAGCGAGGAAGGTGTGCGAGAGCCAGAAGCCGAACAGGGCGATCACGACGGCGACCCAGAGGCGGACGCCAAGGAACTTGATCGCGGCCCAGGCGATGACGCCCAGGACGAAGACGAGCGGGAGCGAGACGGTCACGGGGTTCTCCTCAGCGGACGCGGCAACGGTGGGTGCGGGCGGCCAGTTCGGCGGCGGCGCGGCTGTCGTAGTCCGTGGAGAAGCCGCAGCGCGGGGCGGTACAGGCGGCGGTGTGCTTCTCGCGGCCCCGGCCGTCGTAGTACGTGCCGACCTGGACGGGGCCGATGCGGACGACGCGGCGGAAGCGGGAGTTAGCGGGCATCAGGGCAGCTCCTTCGGGTCGGCGTGGTTCTCGCCGGTGAAGTCGGCGACGTGGTCGAGCAGCCACCGCCGGATCTCCTCGCCCTCGACGGGGTCGGCGGTGAGGATCACGGGTTCGGCGATGAGCATTGCTTCGGTGAGCTGGTTCTGACGGGTCAGCTCGGCGGCGCGGTTGAGAGCGCGGAGTGTGGACGGACGCATGGGTGGAAGTTCTCCTGGGTTCAGGTGAGTTGGGCTGCGATGGCTTCGGCGAGCGGCAGCGGGACGCCGAGCCGGGCGCGCAGGGTTGAGGTGTCGATGGGGGTTCCGGTCCGGGCGCGGTGTTCGTCGGCGACCTTGCGGGCGTGGGTGACGAGGGCGGGCGGGACAGGGATGACAGACGAAGGAGCCGGTTCGGACACCGCTTCTACGGCGGGCGGTTCGGGCTTCGGGGCCGGGGCCGCTTCGTGCGCTTCTGCCGGACCATGCGCGAGGAGCGTGCCGCCGAGGAAGGCGACCGCGGGCCATCCGGCGACGAGGATGCGCAGCCAGGCCGGTACCGCGTCCAGGTCGAGCAGCCCGGCCGTGGCGACGTTGGCGCCGAGCGACGCGGTCAGCGCAACGAGGAACCAGCACCACCCGGCCGCTTTCGACCCACCGGACCGCAGCCGCCGCCAGGCCGCCACCAACAGCAGGTCGACGGAGACGGGGTAGGCCCACGCCTTCCAGCCGTCCTGCCCGGCGGCGGAGGCCAGGTCGTGAAGGTGGGCGAAGGACAGCGCGGCGGCGATCAGGGCTTGGACGAGTACGGCGTCGAGGCGGGCGGGCAGGGAACGCACGGGCCGCTCCTTCCGGTTCCGGGCATGGCGGGGGTAGGGACGTGGCACGGGCTGGCCGCGCCGGGGCGATGGATCGGGTGCGGTTACTCGGTGACCGGGTGGGGAGCGGTCGACGTTCCGGAGGCCTTGACGGGCACGGGCGGGACGTAGGGGCGGAAGGGAGCGAGCGCCGGTACGTCCGGGGCGAGGTGCGCCGACTCACGGCAGGCGGTCGCGGCATCGGCGAGGGACAGATACGGCGTGCGGATGCGGGACCAGCCACCGGAGGTGTCACCGACGACGGCCAGGCCGGGCAGTTCGGGAGCGATGGAGCAGGCCGCGTAGACCGCTTCGGGTGCGATGTCGCCGAGGGCCATCTTGGCGGAGGCTTCGTCGTTGACGCGGTGGCAGACGCGGCCGGTCAACTGGGCCCGGAGCATGGTCGCGCCCTTGCCCAGTTCGGCGCCGAAGCGCTGCCCGCAGACTTCGAGGTAGATGCCGGCCGCGCGGCCGAGCTGGGCGAGGCGGATGAGTTGGGTGACCATCTCGTCGCGCCGTTCCTCGTCCTTGCGGGTGGCGACGAGGAAGAGTTCGGCAACCTCGTCGACGAAGAGGACGACGGGCGCGGGGCGTTCGCTCTCGGGCAGTCCCCAGACGTCAGAGGTGATCTCCTCGTCCGGGGTGCCGGGCGCGATGCCCTGTCGGGCTTTGATCAGGTCGTATCGATCCTCCATTTCCTTGACCAGGGCGGGCAGCAGCTCGGCCGCTTCTTCCGGGTCCGTCGCCAGCGCGGAGAGCCTCGAAGCGAAGGGCGCCAGTTCGACGCCACGCTTGCAGTCGACGCCTACCAAGGCGACGGGTTGCGCAGCGAGGCCCGCGATGAGGTGTCGGAGGTACATGGACTTGCCGGACAGCGTGGCGCCGAGGACGAGTCCATGAGGTACGGCGCGGTAGTCGCGTACGAACGCGGTCGCGTCCTCGCGCAGGGCCACCGGCACCCGCAGGAGCCCGGTGTCGACGCGGCGAGGCATCCGCACCTTGCGTAAGACGTCGTAGCCGACGAGCCGGAGTTCGACGACACCGGGCTTGACGTCCCGCACGTACACGGCGTGAACGCCCCAGGCGTGCCGCAGCCGTTCGGCCGAGGCGGCCACGTCCGCCGGTTCCTGTCCAGGGGCAAGCCTCAGCCGTACCCGGAGTCCGGTCGAGTTGGGCCGGATCACTCCGCGGCGCGGGGGAACCGGCCGGACCTCCCGCCGAGTGGTGGCACGGACGGCCAGGGCCCGCCAACGGGACGGCTCGACGGTCAGCCCGCAGGCGTCCATGGTCGAGGAGTACGAGGCCAGCAGCCGGGCCACCGAGAACGGCAGCCCGACCGTGGACCAGTACGCCGCCGGGTGGGCGTGCCGGGCGTAGGCCGCGCCGCCTATCACGGCGAGTGGTCCGCCCAGCTCGGCCAACGTCACCAGGTCGGTCACGTCGATCAGCCCGCCTGGGCCATCTGGAACGCGCCGGGCATGACGGCCGTGGCGCGGTAGGCGATGCCGTGCCGCTGCTGCCCGTTGAACACGCTCTCCCAGGGCCGGGCGATGAGCCCCGGCAGCGCGACCGGAGCACCGACGGCCAAGCCGTCCGTCACGCCGCTCTCGGGGATGGTGACCTGAATCAGCGACGACTCGCCCTCGTCGATGTAGACGACACCGACGGTCATCAGTGCCTCACCGCTCACAGTGTCCTTGGCGATCTCGCCGGTCTGCCGGTCGCGCACCTTCGGCGCCGGCGCTTCGGTGAGCAGGATCGTGGCGTTCGAGGCGTCGATGCGAATCACACGCACAGGGGTTTCTCCTTCTGAGTCGATCAACCTGCCACCTGACAGGTTGACTTAGCAAGTCCGAAGCTACGGATGCCAAGTTGACTTGTCAAGCGCGAAGCGGGGGGAACTGGCCCCGAATCAGGCTCAGTTCAGGCGGTAGGTGTCTTCGAGCTCCTGCCGATCAGCAGGAAGAAGCACGTCAGAGACTTGCAGCGCTTGACCCGAGGCGTCGTACGCGACGACGAGGACACTGAGGACGGGAACGCCGTCCGGGAGGTCCAGCAGTTCGGCTTCGCTCCGCTCGGGCAGTCGAGCCGAGACCCATTCCGTCACGTGATCGAAGCGGACTCTCTTCCGCGCCTCCAGGTGCACCCGGGTGCCGCCGCCCAGGGGGGCGGAACTCTCCAGCTCGGTGCCCTCGACCAGACCGGCGGGGAAGTACGACGAGACCAGCTCGACCGGCTCACCGTCCTCCTCGGCCAGGAACCGGCGCATCAGCACCTTGGCCCGCTTCGGCAGCCCGAGCACGGAGGCGACACGCGTCGGAACGGGGACGTGAACAACCTCCACCAGCCGCCCCGGGGCCTGGGACTCGTCACGCGCGAGAGCTTCGCTCCCCCGGCGGTCCTTGTGCTCGACGACCGCCGGACGACCGCGCACGATCGTGCCGTATCCCTGCCGGGACTCCAGCCAGCCATCCCGCTTCAGCAGCTCCAGCGCCCGGACGACGGTCGGGCGGGACATCCCGAAGGCCTGCACCAGTTGGTTCTCACTGGGCACGCGGGTACCGGGCGCGTACGTGCCGTCCTCGATGCGACTCTGAATGGTCTGAGCGAGGCGCACGTACTTCGGTGCCTCCACTTCATACGCCATGAATGCCGCCGCCTGTCGAGATTGGCCAAGTCAACCGGTCAACCAGACTAGCGACGAATCCGCCGACGCAGTACCAGCGGAGCGTATTCCCTCTATGACGGCCAGGCATCGGCGACCACGAAGGAGACCACCGTTCCTCCGAAGCGACTGGGCCCGGAGTGCCACGACTCGGCGATGGAGTCGACCAGGAGCAGTCCGCGCCCGTGCGCGTCGTCGGCGTCGGGGTGCCGGAGGCGCACGTTCGCCGGGAAGCCCGGGTTGTGTACCTCGACCCGGAGCGAGGTCCCCTCGCGGAACCACTCCACCCGGACCGTCCAGGGGTCATCCGCGCGCCCGTAGCGGATGGCGTTGGTGACCAGTTCCGAGATCATCAGCGCACAGTCGTCGACCGAGCAGGCCGGGTTGTACGGGGCAATGAACTTCCGGAACCAGCGTCGAGCCCGGGGTACGGACTCCGCGGTGGGATGCAGGTTCATCGCTCCAAGTCGCGGTGAGCCCTGGTCGGGGTAGCGGTCGAACGTGTAGGCCATCCGGTGCTCACTCCTTGCCGCTGCCGTCACAGTCGAGGCAGCGCCGCTTCGACGTGGCACGGGTGCGGTCGGCGGTGGCGGCAAGCGCCAGGGTCGTACGCGAACCGACGCGCTTCCAGCCGCGCCCGCGGCAACCCCGGCAAGGTAAGCGCGTGCCCTGATCCGGCCGCCGACTCGTCACACCGTGCCCCCTTCCGATGAAGTGGCCTTAGCCACTTAGTGGATAGTGGCATTAGCCACTCGCCGCGTGCAAGCGGTTCGCCGAAATGACGGACCGTCAGGTGAGGGGGTACCCCTGCTCGAACGCCCAGCGGTGCGGCGGGTAGGTGGCCTCGGCGAACTCCAACGGCCGGTCCTGAAGGTCGAACACAACGTGATGCACGATCAAGACAGCGGATCCGGGAGCAAGTTGAAGGTCGGCCTCCTCCTCGCCGGTCGCCTGCCGAGCACACATGCGGTCTTCGGCGTAACTCCCCTGCCGACCAGTCATGTTCTCCACGTACATCAAGGTTCCCTCTTGAATCCGCTCCGGTTCCAGGAGCTTGGGCGCCCGCTGCCCGACGTCCGGCGCGAACCACGAAGTGGACAGCGTGATCGGCCCGTCCTGGTTGTTGGTCACCCGCCTGCGGTGAACGGCCCGACGATCCTTGACCAAGCCCAGCGCCTCGGCGACGTGATCGGGTGCGTCCAGCCAGCCGGCCGACGTGATGACCGCGTACTCACCGGGCGTGTAGATCTTGCCCGTCTGCCGCGCCCGTCCGTACAACTCCCGGGCACGCCGGTTCACTTCGAGACTCCGCACGTACGTGCCGGACCCCTGCCGCTTCTCGACGAGCCCCTGATGGCTCAGCGCCTCCAGCGACCGCGCGGCCGTCGGCCTGGACACCTTCCAGTTCGCCGCCAGTTGCCGCTCCGACGGAACCTCGTCCCCCGGCCGCAGGTCACCCCGAAGAATCTGATCGCGGATGAAGTGCGCGATCTGGAGATACTTCGGCTGAGCCTCCTCGATCTGCGGCATGTGCCCTCCTCGTCCAGTGCAGCCCAGCCGCCAAGTGGCTATGGCCTCTAGCCACTATAGGGTGAGTGGTCAACGCCGGACCCCGTACCCTTGAGCCCATGACGCGGTTGATCGTCGCAGCAGGAGGAGGGGGCGACGCAGTCGCCGCCGCAATGCTTGACGCCGCCCTGTACGGCGACGGCGACGACCAGGCGGTGATCCTCACCTACGCGTGGGACCGCTTGCTGATCGACCCGGTACCGGGCCCCCGAGGGCCGGACGACTTCACCGGCCTCGAACCGATCACCCCGGCCGTGTGGCAGGTGCCGGCGGAAGCGCGCCCAATCGCTCCGGCAGGTTCCACACTCCCCCGACTCGCCGCAGAGCTCCCGCACACGTTCGCGCTGATCGATCCGAGACAGGGCGCCGAGGGAGTCACACGCCAACTCGAAGAGCTGATCGACCACTTGGAGCCCGAGTCGATCGATCTCCTCGACGTAGGCGGGGACGCGCTTGCACGCGGAGACGAGCCCACCCTGAAGAGCCCGCTCGCGGACGCCCTCACACTGGCAGCGTGCGGCCAAGTGAACGCTCCGATCAGGCTGTTGATCGCAGGCCACGGCCTCGACGGCGAACTTCCCCTCGACGACCTACGCGGAACACTCGGCCCACTCGTCCACACCTTCACCGCGAAGGACGCCGAGCCGATCAGCTCGGTCCTGGAGTGGCACCCCTCCGAGGCAACCGGGATGCTCGCGGCGACAGCCCGAGGTGTACGCGGCACATGTGAGGTACGGGACGCGGGACTTCCCATCCCTCTCACCGACGAGAGCCCGACCGTCCACGCGGTCGACCTGGACGAGGCACTGAGCCGCAACGAGTTGGCCTGCGCGATCATGGCGACGGCCACCCTGGACGAGGTGGAAGCGCTGAGCCGAGAGATCTGCGGCTTCTCGGAAATCGACTACGAGCGCAACAAGGCCCTGTGGCTCAAGGAGCAGTCGCCTACGAGGCTCGACGCCGAGTCGCTGCTACCCGCACTTGCTCGGTTCGAGGCAGAGGCCCGAAGCCGCGGAGTCACTCACACGACGTTCCGCCACCTCACGGAAGCCCTGAACCTCAACGGCACCCAGCGCGATGACCTGCGCCGACTGCTCATTGACAGCCGACCGGAGCAGTACGCGGCCCCACTGTGGCGGATCCCAGCCACCACCTGAGTAACAACCTTCTTCACGGGTTCAAGGCGGCTCGCTCCGCTCACCGCGCGCGGCCCGGCCCCCGACCGGGCCTGCGCTCCTGTCTCCGCCCCGCTCCAGCCCGGCCGGCGCCCGTGCCGCGCACAGAGCAATCAGCCACCTGATGCCAGAGAAGGGGTACGTCGTGGCTGGGGCGGTCGGCTCCACGGCTTTACGGAGCCACTTTGGCGCGAGCCTCGAAGATCATGGCCCCAACGTCGTGCTTTACCGGGCAGGTCCACAGACTGCCCGACGCGCCGGAAGCTTACGGGGCCATGATCACTCGCGCCAAAGCAGCGCCACCCCAAAGCCGCTACACCGACCTCGTCAGGTCGTCAGGCAGCCTTATGCTGATATTTAGCAACTCGACTCTTGAGGGCATCAGGAAAATCGTAACTCATACACCTAATGAGTCGAATTGCATTTGTGGGATGCTGTCGCCTCCAGAGAGGATCCGAAGCCAGATCTGCGAATGGCGGGGTAACACCCTGTGGAACACGAAGGCTGTCAAAGTCTTCGACTTCGAGATTTTCCTGGGCTCCCACGATCCGCCATACATTGTCAAACGTGTATGGAATTCCCACTAGGTGCCGAAACTCCCGCGCACCATCAGGCGTTTGCGGCCAATGACTAAAGACATCATCAGCAGTCCACGGCAGATCTATCTTGCCCGCCAGGCCGACATTGACATTCCAGAACGAACTTCCCGAATTTACATTTTCCCAGAAATCTAGCTCCCTAAATAGGGAGAAAAAGCGCACACTGTCTTCCGGTAGCTCGATATCGGGTGTGGTCAGCTCTTCTTCTAGCCCTCTTATAGCGGCCCTAAATGGATTCGGTCCATCCTCGGATGGCTTCATATGCTCTTCAAAGGTCACCCCCCAGCAATTCTCATAAAAACGCGGCCTGGACGACCGATGCCCCAGGAGAAGAAAACCATCCGAAGTCACGGTGACCATATGGACCACAAGTGAGTGGGGATAGGCGAGCTTGGACCGCTCCAGCAGAAGCCTTCTCGGCTGTCGCCTGCGGGTAATTTCACCGAAAGAGTTAGCCACATTCCTGACAATATCGTATGGCACTCTTTCAAGGGTGAGCCGAAGTCCTGGCTCGTCAGTCAAGTCCTCTTCGAATGCTGCGAGTGCATAATTATCAGCATCGCCTGGCCGAATCCCACCAGCCTCGATCAGGTCCAGAATCTCATCTTCAGGTCTCAAGAACCCTGCATCGAGCGACTTGATGTCTTGCTTGCTCCAGCCGTCAATTCTAGATGCCAGTTCCACGGTAGAGCGAAGGTTTAGATGCGATGGCGCCAGCCCCTCGTACGCAACAGCGGAAGCGACCAGTCGGTTACTAGAGTGGCGATACGAGAAGAACTCGTCCACTGACTGGTCACTAATTTCTCGCCCACCCAGCTTCCGCAAGTTCGTAGCGATCGAAGAGGCCCATTCACTTACTGGCTTATTGATGAGCTGATTTGGCAGTTGATGGCCATGGGGATCCCTTGGCTTCGTTAGATCTGTCGCGATGAATAGAATCTTCTTTTCGAGGTATCGTGCACCTCCCAGCTCATCCCGGGCCCAATCAGAATCATAGTAATTTGCCGTAAGGACGACAGCCAAGACGTCACACGCTGCCACGTGGCGTTTGATTTCCTCAGGCAGAGGACCCGACTCGAAGGATTTACGATCCCAGATCGTCTCAGCTCCGGCTTGTCTGACGTAGTACTCAATCAGCGTTGCTTCGAACAGATCCTTGCTGTTGTAGCTGATGAAAACCTTCATGGCCCGGCATCCTCCCGGAATGGTTGAAGGCGTCATCGAATAGCGTCGTCTCCATTCCAGCTTGCTCCGACCTCGCGTCTCACGCATCCCGGACACGGAGCGCACAGGGACAGCGTCCGCGACCTGCCCGTCGTTCTGCCATGCAGAAGGTGAGCGATACCACCGAAGATTGAGCGGGCGCCGGGTCCAATCGGGAGTCAAATGACAGTGGAGGCGTGCTCCTGGGTTGGTCAAGCCGGCGTGGAGAGATGCCCCTCGGCGGACTTGTCGCGGAGCCACCCGATGACCGCCGTACGGCACACCTTCTGAGCATGGCCCAGTTGCTCCCGTTCCCACCCCTGAACTTGGCCACCGCCCATGAACCCTGTTTCCTCATCAATGGCAAAGAGGTGTTCACCATGCGTAATTTTTGACCGGATGCGGTAGACATCCTTATGCATACTTCGCTCATTGGCAGTTTGCGCCGGAGCATAGCGGCTAATGAAATCCATGAACATACGTGTCGGCCCTGGACCCATCGAGCGCTTGCATTGATCGCATTTAGGCTGGCCATCCGGCAGATCTAGAAGCACCTCGACGCTCTGAACTAGAGCCGTGTAAGCCGCTGACGTCGAGTGGTAGAAGACCTCGCGAGAATGATGCAACCAATAAGCGGAGCGGAGCAATCTACGGCGATCGTTGGGCGACAATTGAAAGAACCGGTCGAGATCTTCGGTGAGGGATTCAGGCAATGTAAGAGTCAGCTCAGGCGCGATGTAATTTGGAGGTTCTTCCGCCGTAGGCATAGGCGGCAAATCAGCCTGGTTTGTCAGAACACCTGAGTGTGCCGAAACATCCCTCAAATTGTAGCCAAGTTGCACATAGGCGCTGTGCGGCTGCGGCGGCCCTGATGGGCCATTAGCTGTAAATGGCGGAAGGTAGGCCCACGCCTTTTGGCTCTGGTGATGCTTTGGAAGCTTCAGCCCTCGGACTAGCAACGTGAGCAAGAGTGCCAGTTGCCTAGGCTCACGTTCCGCTCGACTCATGTCAACACTGGAATCAACACTTCCTTGATAGGTGATCTCGCAGATCAAAGGGTGGTCGGCGCTGAGCATGGGCGCTTGAGGAAAACTGTCGGGTACCTGCCGCAGAACAATTCGGTCCCTGTACCGCCAATATCCAGTCACAGGATGAGCGGCAAATAGGCCCATGATCCTGACACGAGAGACAGGAGCAGGCATTAGCTTGGCCGCTACTTCACTCTCCAAGCGAGACGCAAATTCTTCAGTTAGATGTGATCCAGGCTCGATGCCAATCAGTTTCCCCCGCTTATCGTAGACGAGGGTGAGCAGCACCGAACCGTCACCTGGTAGATCAAGCCGCGTTTTTGATGTCCCAACCGCCCGACCAATTGCCGTAAGCAGCAAGTCCCGAAGTTCATCGTCATCAACGACTTGAAATCCCAAGCGGCGTTCTAGTTCGCCACGCTCGACGACCATCCGACCACCCTCCGGAAGAGTCACTATGCAGGCAGAAAGCCTGAGGAAACTATGCAGCATTTGACGCATCCCAGGCAATCGGCTTTCCCTTGTTCGATTCCTGGACCTTCCGAATCTCGCAGTCCCCTGCCGGGGCCGGCGGGCACCACCAGCAGGTCTTGCACTCTGCTCCCACGCTCATGGCTGGTGAACATCGAGACCGAGTAAGCAGCACGGAGGCTGAGGCAGGTACAGCAACCATTCCGACCGCAGCCAACAGAGCGGTCCTCGATGACCACCTGACCGGCCCACCAGCCTTCAATGACCTCCCACTCAGTAGGGCGGGACGAAGACCGTGCCAGACGCATGCCAGATCCAGCGGGGAACCACGGGGAACACCGGGGTATCAAGGAACGGCCGGACGGCCGCCGGGGCGACTCCGCCGCAGGTCAGAGCCGGAACCACCTCTTGAGCACCCAAGCTTCCCAAGCTGAGAGCGCGAGTTCGATTCTCGTCACCCGCTCCATGATGAAACCCCAGGTCAGTGGCCTGGGGTTTGTTTGTTGTCTAGTCCAATTTGGGGGTTGCGTGCCCTTCGCGTGCCCTAAGTGCAGATAGGACGCCCTTTCCGTGACCCCCCAGACGCCACTGCGGGAATCGCGGACGCCGGTCGTCTCGGATGTTGAGACGCATTTCGTGTGATCCGGGTCACCATCACCGATCGTGCCTGCGAAGTCGCGTACGCAAAGCTGGAATTGGGTCGCGGTCCACTCGGAGGTGCTGAGCCGGGCGGCTCTGTGTCAGGCAGGGAACAGTTCGAGGATGCGGGCTACCCGCCCCCAGCCAGCCACCAGCGTCGCGGCGAGAACCGCCGCCCCCAGGGTCAACCACGGACGCACGTCTTCGCCCACCCCCATCGACGGCAGGACGTGCGCGGCGCCCGCTGCCGCCGCCATGGCCGCAAGGATCGTCATGGCGACGTGGGCCGACTCGCGCCAGGTATGCCGCAGACGCGACACGGGCCGGATGTCCTGGAGCAGCTCGGCGGGCAGGAGCGCTGCCTGTCGGCCGCGCAAATGGTTCTCAGCGATGACGAGCTGCAGCAGCGCCAGCTCGGTCAGTGCGGGCTCCGGGTCGACGTCAACCTGATGCAGCACCTCGCGCTGGGCCCCGGCCACCAGTGCGGCGTGCCGCTTGATCAGCCGGAGCCTGGAGGAGCGCCGCGGAACCGAACCGGCGATGCTGTGCACCTTGAACAGGCGCTTCTCCACGTGTCGACAGCTCTGGTCCAGATGCCGCAGCGCCCTAGACCGGCCCCGGCCACGAGGCGCAGTGCGCGCCTTGGCGCCAGCCACGACCGCATCGATCACTCCCAGGACTAGACGGTACCGGGCAGTCGAGCTCCATCGCATGGCCCAGAACACAGGCCAAAGGACCACTCCGGACATGACCGTGAACATGACTGTCCAGTCCATGAGGTCCAAGACTGCAGCGTTCTCCTCCTTGCCCATCGAGTGATAGTGCGCCATCGCCCGCATGCCCCAGGTCCAGTGCAGGCGTGAGACACCGGCCTCCACCAATGCGACCGAGATACGCCAGGCCGCCCACGCGGCAATCCAGCCCCCGACGATGCCGAGGGCACAGGCCACATAGTTCGGATGCCATGACCCGAGAACGCCGCGGACTCTCGAGGCTTCCTCCAACGGGATACCCAGTTTCCCCAGGGCTGCGTCCAGTTCCCCTTTTCGCATTCCTGCCCAGCCATGCTGCTGACTGGATCTCCTGGTCCAAAGCCTGTGGCGAGCCCGTAGGCGCACCGCCCAACGCTCCAGACGTAAGTCGTATGACTCCATACGAACCCCCACCTCAGCTGTGCCTCATACGGCGCGAAGTCGCAGTATGCGCCATCCGATGCTGCCATCGTCGAGCATCTCGTTTACGTAGTACGCCAGTTGATGTGCGGTAGCGCCGAAGGCGCGACTACGCGGGCATCTAGCGACGGACGGGCGACTACCACATGGCCCGTGCCGCGCCCCCAGCTCGCCTGGCTGGCGATGCCGGGGGGCCACGAGCTGCCGTAGCCACACGAGCCGCTACGCCCTTCGCCGACCGGTCAGCGAAGCAGAGCGCTCCGTACGAACCCGGACGTCGATGCCGCTCGCCAGCTTCTGCTGGTGCTTCGCCGTCGAGTGCTGATAGATCAGCTGGGCGCGTTCCGAGGACTGGCCGGCGCGGACCATGAGGTCCTTCAGCTTGGCGCCGGTGTCGGCGGCCAGGGTGTTGCCAGTGTGGCGGAGGTCGTAGAAGCGGAAGTTGTCCGGCATGTCAACCTTGGTGCGGGCCTTGCGCCACTTGCGGCCGAAGGTGGAGCGGCGGAAGGGGGCGCCCTTCTCGCCGACGAAGAGGAGGCCGTGCGGCTCCTTCTCCGCGAACCATTGCAGGTGGCGGCGGAGGTCGGGCATCAGGAAGTCCGGCAGGTAGACCGTTCGTTTGCCCGCCCGGGTTTTGGGGTCGCCGGTGACACGCTTGCCGTTGGTGAGCTCCGGGGACGCGTGGGTGATACGCAGGGAGCATTCGTCAACATCGACACTGTGGCGGCGCAGTTCGGCCAGCTCCTCCGGGCGGAGGGAGGCGAAGGCGCCGAGCAGGACCATCAGGCGCCAGCGCGGGCCCATGGCGTCGGCGAGGTCGAAGACCTGCTCGACAGTGGCGATGGGGCGTTCATCGGCCTCCTCCTTGCCTGCGCCCTTGATGCGGCACGGGTTGGTGGGCAGGAGGTCGTCATCGACTGCCGTCTGGAGGATGGCCTTCAGCAGGCGGTACGACTTGGCGACCGTGGTAGCGCCGGTCGCCGTCAGGCGCTCGGCCCGCCACGTGCGGACGGAGGGCGGGGCGATCTCGTCCAGATCCTTGCCGCCGAACGTCGGCAGGATGTGCAGACGCAGCAGGCCGTCGTAGCGATCGACGGTGGTGGGGGCCAGGCCGCGCTCCTCCATCCAACGCAGTGCGTACTTCTCGAAGTTGACCGCGCCAGCGTCCGGGTCGCGCCAGTGGTTGCGCTCGATGTCGGCGCGGGTGAGGTTGAGCCAGTCCTGGGCGTCGGACTTAGTCTCGAACGTCTCCGGTGCGGTGTACCTCTCTCCGTCCGGGCCGAGGTAGCGGGCCTGCCACCGGCCGGAGGCGAGCTTGCGTACCGTGCCGAACTCGCGCCGCCTCTGCGGCTTGCGTCGCGCCATCAAGCCGCCTTCCCGTAGCGGGCACGGGTGCGGCGGACCGGCTCGACGGTGCGTGCGTCGATGTACTCGGCGACCGCGCTCTCGGGGATGCGGACCGGGCGGCCGAGCTTGACGTAGCGGATGCGGCGCTCGGCGACCAGGCGGCGGATGAAGCGCTCGCCGGTTCCCAGCATCTCGCCTGCCTCGGCCACTGTCAGGAGGCGGTCAGCCATTGGTGATCACCTCCTTCGGGGCCGAGCGCTGGATGCGAGCACAGGCAGGGGGTATTGCGGGACGGTGCAAGGGCGGTGGGTCCTCACTCTGGGGTGACAGGGGAAAGCCGAGCCTCGGTGTGGCGGGTGGTGCTTCAGGCGGTAGGCGAACCGCGCAGGAGCACAGGGGCTGAGACGTGCAGTGCCTCGGCGATCGCGATGAGGTCGTCGATGTCGCATCGGCGCTGGGCGCGTTCGATGCGGGACAGCATGGTGTTGGACATCGGGTGGCCGAGCGCTGTCACGCGGCCGGCGAGCTGGCGTTGCGACAAGCCCCGTTGGGTACGGAGGATTTCGATGGTGCGGGCGGCCCGTATCCCTGCGGGCCCTATTTCCAATGAGCGTGCTGCCATGACTCCATTTGTAGCGTCCATTCGCCGGTTTGGTTAACCGGAGATCGTCGTCTATGTTGCGCTCCGCAGCTCGGCGCGAAGGGCTTCATGAGGGTCGGGAGGTGCCGAAAACCGGCACGTCGATAGATTCTCTGAGGGTGCTCTGACGTGGGGTGTTGTGTTGTAACTTGCGCCCGCAGCAGGAGTCAACGGGTCCCCGATGTGATGCTTCTGGCTTTATCTGACGGTGCATTATTTCGGCAACCGGCGATCCGGGTTTATGGTTTTGAAGATGCCTCGCAGAATGCGTTCGCCGTCAGCTGTCTGATTTCCCGGCGGAATGCTGGACTTGTGCGGCATCGATGTGGCTGTCTTGGCTATACGACGCCACCAGCTCTCCCCCGTGCCCCGGACCGGGGCTGGGAGCAGATTCCTCCCCGTGCACCGCCCTACAAGGGGCGACCGCACTTCCCCGCCATGACCTAGGAGCCGCCGCCCGATGAGCTACGACGCCCGCGAATGGGTGTGGGACCACAGCCGCAGCAAGGGCACCGCCCGAATGGTCCTCGCCCTGATCGCTGACCGGTGCCTCGACCGGCACTGCGTCGCGTACGCGTCCGTGCCCACCCTCATGAAACGCGCCAATGCCTCCCGCACCGCCGTGCGCGACGCCTTGAGGACGCTGGTCGCCAGCGGCGAGCTGGTGCAGCTCGCCGACCGCAAAGGGCCACGAGGAGAGACCTACTACCAACTCCCTGTCACCGCTCGGTTCCTCGCCGAACAGACCGCGGAGAGGGATCAGATTCTGACCCTCGGGGGGTCGGAATCTGACCCTGCCGGGTGCTTCGAGGGGCGATCGGAATCGAACCCCGGGGAACGGAACCCGACCCTCAAGGGGTACGGATTCCGACCCGAGGGGGGTGCAGATTCCGACCCCCAGAACAGAAGAGAACCGAAAGTGAACGGTAAGAGCAGCAGCAGCTCTGCCCCGCTCATCTCCGCCACCGAGTGGCAGATCGACCACGACACCCGTGACTGGCTGCGGCACCACGGCCACCTCGACCGACTCGGCGAGCACGCCCTGCACGCCGCCGACGAGAAGTGGCGCTCGTACCGGGCGATGTCGGCACCGCCTGGGCTGCCGACTGGCGCGCGTGGATCGCCCGGGAGCGCACCCCCGCCCCTGACCGCCCGAACCTCTACGCCCTGCCCGGCAGCACCCCCACACCGCAGGCCGGCATGACCCGCGCCGAGGCGCACATGGCGGCCCTGCGCGCCGCCCTCGACGAACCGACCGGAACGTAAGGAGTCACCCCTGGAACGAAACGAAGTCGCCGCTGTCCTGGCCTACATCGGCCGCCTCGACCCCCGCACCATCCGCCCCGGCACGGGCGAGGCCCGTGACCAGATCGCCCAGTGGCACGAGCTACTTCACGACGTGCCCTTCGCCACCGCCCATGGCTGGGATGTCCGCGAGGCGATACGAGCCCACGTCCTCGCGTCCCCGTACGCGATTCTGCCCGTGGACGTCGCCCGCAAGTGGCACGCTTACCGGCGCGACCGCCTCAACCGCCACACCGACCCCACACCGGCAGCTGACCCGGACGACTGGGCAGCCTGGCGGACCGAACTGGTCGCCAGCCGACAGGCGGTCGCCACCGGCACCGCGGAGCCTTCGACGCATCGGCAGATCACCAGCGGCAGCCCGCACCCCCACGTTGAAGCCCGCCTCGCCGCCATCGGATCGTGCATCCCGCCGAGTGTCCGAGCCGAACTTGCCCCCTACCGGCCAGCTCGTGCTGCCCGCGAGGCCGCCGTCGCTGCCGGACAAGTCGACGCTCTCAGCGTCCCGTGCCGGTGGTGCCATGCCGACGCGGGTGAGCCCTGCCGCCGCCGGCGCCTGGAGCTCGATGGCCGTGCCCGGGGCAACGCACCCCGCACGAGGCCACACCCCACCCGCTTGGACCTCGCTGTGGCGGAGCTAGCCCGGCAGGAAGCCGCGTGACCCGCAGCTGCTGTATCGGCGCCGACACCTGACCAGCGGCCACCTCCGCCATCCCCGCTTCCCACCGCCGCCCGTCGGCAGCGCCCACGTCCCACCACGCCGTGCACGCGACGCCGCGATCACACACCCAGCCCCTCGCTGCACTGGAGGACTGGCTGCCGCCCAACCGATCGCGGCCAGTCCAAGCTCTCTGCTCTCGGTCCCCCCGCCCCCGGAGATATCTGAATTGCCCTCCCCCGCCCCGACAGCCCCAGCCACCCTCCGTGGCGGCCGCTGCTCCGCTCACCCATCGCCCTGCTCCGCGCTCGCCCCGGTAGCCGAGCACTCGCACCCGCTGGGGGTCATCGCGTGAACGACAAGGGACGCGTGCCCCTCGTCGTCTGCCTGGTGGCCGTCGTCCTCATGGCCTTCCGGGTTTCGTGGAACGCCCTGTCCGACGTGGCCCGCGCCATCGGCGCCGACTCCACCGCCGCCCTGCTCTACCCGATCGTTGTCGACGGGCTGATGGCCCTCGCGCTGCTCGCCACACTTGTGCTGACCGGTGACGACCGGAAGTTCGCGCTGCGGGTCCTGGCGACCTACACGATCGCGAGCCTCCTGTTGAACTACGTGCACGGCCTCATTCCCGCCCTGCACACCGGGTCGATCCGGTGGGGCCGACTGGTCGACTGGGACCCCGCGAACTGGGCCCTTGTGCTGCTGGCGACCTCGCTCCCGGTCGGGTCGATCTACTTCGGGTCGGACCTCGTGGCGAAGGTGCTGCACCACAACCCCGAGTCGGCTGACTCTGTCGAAGCGGCCTCTGCCCAGTCGGTCAGCCAGCAAGCTGACGAGTCGTCTAGCGAGCAGGCCGCACGGTCGGCTCCTGACCAGGCCGAATCGGCCTCCGAACAGCCGACCGGGGCGACCTCCGCGAAGGTCGCCGAGGCACCCGTGACGACACCGACCGAGGCCGACAAGTCGGCCCCCGCTACCCGACCGCCCCGGTCAGCCACCGTGGTGGAGTCGACCGGAGCCACCCCGCGTCAGGCGACCGGTCGGGTCCACGCCACCGTCAAGTCGACCGCCGACCGCACGCGCACCGACGCCGAAGTCCTCGACGAGGCCCGACTCCTGACGGCCGACTGGAGCGACGACCGGCTGAGTGCCGAGCGTCTGCGCAGCGCACTACGGATCGGCCAGAAGCGCGCCCGCGCCCTGCGCGACCAGCTGCAGGCCGAGCGCACCAGCCAGGTCGAGCCCGTCGCGTACGGCGACTTCTAGACCGAACCCCTCGACGGACTCGACGAAGCCGCCTCCCAGCCGCAGAGGCAACTCGACACGGCCCCCGCCAGCGCAGCCTGACCCCCGCGGTCGCGCCGATCGCCCCACCCATCCGGCTCACCCCGTGTCCCCGCGCAGCCGAGCGCGGGGACACGAGGGCCTCGCACAGCAAAGCACCCGCCACCAACACCCCACGGAGAACCACCCCATGCACGACCCGCACCACGAACTCCACGACGCCCAAAAGGAGATCAACACCCCCACCTCAGCGCCAGCAAGTTGGAAGTTGGGACACTCCCCCGCAGGGGGCGCGTCCCAACCGGCCTCCGCCCCAGGGGTGGCGGAGGCCGACGACCGGAGCCAGGGGGCACCGGTCGGAGAAGCTGCGACCGAGGGCGGACCGCAGCAAGGCGAGCACGAGTGGCCCGCCGCGCCCTCGCCTGGCAAGCCGCGAGCCCGCTCCCGCAAGCCGAGACAACGACCGGCGGTCAGCGTGCGGCTCAGCGACAGCGAAAGAGCCCTCGCCGAGGCCGGCGCGCAGGCCGCGAGCCTCACCCTGGCCGGGTTCCTCGCTCAGTCCGGCCTGGCCGCCGCCCGCGACCTGACCGGCGTCACCGCTGCGATCGCCGACAACCGCCATGTCCTCCGGGAACTGTTCGCCGCCCGCCGCGCCCTCACCCAGTACGGCAACCTGCTCAACCAGGCTGTAGCAGCCCTCAACTCCGACGCGGACGTGCCGTACCTGAACGACGTCATCGACCGGGTGTCCACTACGCGCGACCGCGTCGACGAGGCCGTCCAGCGCTTCATCGCCCTGATCGACCCGAGCAGCCCTCAGCCCCGGTCGGCCCGCGGCCAGTACGGCGAGGCCGCGTGATCCCGAAGATCCATAACCAGGGCAGCAACACCTACGGCCTGCTCAACTACCTCTACGGCAAGGGCACGAAGGAAGAGCACATCGATCCGCACCTGGTCGCCTCCTATGACGGCACCGCCCCCGATCCAGGACGGGACGACAACGCCACCCTCACCACGCTCCAGCAGATCCTCGACCAGCCCCTCCACCTCCTGGACGACGACCAGCGCCCGCCCCTGCACGTCTGGCACTGTTCGGTACGCGCTGCCCCCGGCGACCGCATCCTGTCCGACGCCGACTGGGCCGACATCGCTCGCCGTATGGTCGCTGCCACCGGCATCGATCCGGGAGACGGCGCCGGCTGCCGCTGGGCCGCGGTCCGTCATGCCGACGACCACATCCACATCATCGCCACCCTCGTCCGCGAGGACGGCCGCCGCCCCAACCACCACCGCTCCGGCAGACGCGCCCAGGACGAAGCCCGCCGCATCGAGGTCGACTACGGCCTGCACCGCGTCGCTGTCGGCGACGGCACTGCGGCCAAGAGGCCAACGAGCGCGGAGCGCCACAAGGCCAAACGCGAAGGCAGGGACCGGCCAGCGCGTGAGGAACTGCGGGAGACCGTGCGCCGGGCAGTGGCAGGCGCGACGAGCGAGGAGGAGTTCTTCGACCGGCTGGCCGCCGCCGGCCTACTGATCCGAAAGCGCGTCGCCCCCTCCGGCGACCTGTTCGGCTACAAGGTCGCTCTCCCCGACGACCGCAACGGGGAGAAGGAACCGGTCTTCTACGCAGGCTCCACGCTGGCACCCGACCTGTCCCTGCCCCGCATCCGGGAACGCTGGGCCGGCGACGCCTCCTCCCAGAGCACCGAGACGTCCCCAGACCAGAAGGCCCAAGCCCCGACATCTAGTGGCCCGGGGATGGCTCGACGGCGGGCTGCCTCCGCCTTGTGGCAGGCGTTGCTGGTTGTCGATGACGGTAAGGACGCCCAGGTGGCCGCGCAGATCGCCGCGGCCGGTGAGGTCCTCGACGCGCTCGCCAAGACCTCCGCGGCCCACACCCGGGCCGAACTGCGCGAAGCAGCCTTCGCCTTCGAGCGGGCCACCCGTTCTCACATCAAGGCCGAACGCGAGCACGACCGCGCCCTGCGCCAGGCCGCGCGCGACCTTGTCCACAGCGGGCCCGCTCTCGGCCGCAGTGAAGACGGCGCCACCACCGCCATGGCCATCGACATGCTGTTCTTCCTTGTCACCGCCACCGCCCACTGGCACGCAAAGAAGAGCCACGCCCAGCAGGCCGCTGCCGCCCACCAAGCCGCCGAGCACCTGCGCACCGCCTACCGGGCCGCCGCCGACATCCCGTTGGGCGCGCTGTACCTGCGGGGCCGGCATCTGCCCCAGCCGCTGCGCCAGAGACAGGCTGCTCACCTCCGCCAGGCAGTGCCGGAGCTGGCGGAACAGGCTCTGGCCGAGCCGGGCTGGTTTGCGCTGGCCGCCACACTCGCCGACGCCGAGGCCGCCGGACACGACCCTGCGGGGCTCCTGTCCGAAGCGGCTGGACGGCGCGAGCTTGCGACCGCGGACTCGGTCTCCGAGGTGCTGATGTGGCGGCTGCGCCGGATGGCAGAGCTGCCCGCCGACGCCACCGCGGTGCCTCAACGCACCACCATCGCGGCCCCGGGCAACGATCGCACCGCCCGGCCTACGGCGAGTCGAAGCGATCAACTCCGCAGGGCGCGCTGATTCATCACATACACCGAGCCCCTCTGCCAAGGCCAAGGCAGAGGGGCCAGGGCCTTGGGGGGTGACCTGGGCCTCTGCGAACGACTTCTCCAGGTCGGCGTCCACGAGCCCAGAGGGAGCCGGAGACGATCACCGGAACCGCTGCGGTGAGAGCACACTGCCCGTTCCGTCTCGGAACACCAAACCCGTTCCGTCGCGGAACACCACGGCTGTTCCGAATCGGAACAGGAACTGCAGCGTGTTTCCTGAGTGAACAGATCGAGCGCACGCCCAGGGCCTGTGCCTGGTCCAGCCCGTACGCGAGTGGGCCGCCACCCTCCTCCGCGTCACAGCGCCCGAGATCGACGAGGCGGTGGCGAACGAACCGGGCTGGCCCGCTTGGCCGCCACCCTCGCCCACGCCTACCAGGCCGACCACAACCCCCGGGAGCTGCTGACCGAAGCCGTCGCCCACCGCGAACTGGACACCGCCGGGTCGGTCAGCGGCGCCCTCGTCTGGCGCCTGCGCCGCTTCGCCGACTTGCCCGCCGACGCGGTCGAACACCTTCCACTCGGCCCGCGCGCCACAGCACACCGGCCTCGTCTCTCGGCGCCGCTCGGCTTCCCGGTCAAGGCGGCGCACCGCAGGGACGCCGCAGGTAACGCCGCTGCGGAGGCGCCTTTCGGTCAATGTTCGACCTGGGTACCTCCGTGTGCGGCTTGTGTGGGTTTGCGGTATGGCGTTGCTTCCTGTGCGCGAGGACGATGCCCCTCTGCGTCCGCCGCTGATCGTCGTGGCCGGCCGCCAGGAGACACGGGGGTGGGAACTTGTCATACGCGGAGCACCAGTCGGTGTTCTCGGCGCCCGCAGTGCCCTTGGGGACGGCGGCCAATGCCGGGGAGATGATCAGGCACGGGGCCTACACCGAGGGCGTCACTCGCCGGTTGAGCGCCGTCGCCTTCGCCCGTACGGACTGGCTAGCCGTGCTCCGCGCCGTGCTGGCGCAGCTGTGGAAGAACCTGAAGGCCGCCGTGCGGAAGCGTGTGAGATGGCTCTTCCCCGCCAAGGAGGCCGAGAAGGCTGCCGGTTCGTCGGAGCCGAAGCCGCCAGAGGTGGTGCTGGGTGAGGACTACGCGGTCTGGGTGCGCCGTCGGATCAAGAAGTCGGCACGGCCAATACCTGTCTACGGCTTCCATCAGGAGCCGGTGGTGCACGCCTGCGATCGTGCCATCCAGCACATGCGAAGACGCCGAGTGGCCGTCGTGGCCACGGTCGCGGTCGTCGTCTGGCAGGCCATCGCCGGCGCCCTCACTGCCGGCTGGGCCATCCTCGTCCTGCTGGCCGGGTTGTGGGGCGTCTACCTGGCCGAGCGCTACTTGGCCCAGCTGCGGCTCAATGCCCTGCTGGCCGGAGAACTCCACGCGCCTTCGACCGCGGTGCAGGCCCACGCCCTGCCGTACCTCCACGAACGTCGCGCAAACGGCGATCGGCACCGGTTCCTCGGGGCGGGGCTTCAGGCGTGGCAGGAGGCCGTCATCGGCATCGACGTCGAGCCCGCCCCCGAGGGCCAGGACGCCGAAGACGACAGCGCAGGACCGCTTCCGGGCCTCGGCTCACCGGCACAAAAGCCAGCTCAGCCTGACATGGCCGAGGTGGCCAAGGCCGTCCTGGATGCGCTGGCGAAGCACAACAAGCCGGTGGCCCGAAAGCCGCTGAAGCACTTCACGGCCGCTCAGCTGCACGCCCACATCGCGCGCCGCCTGGACGATCCGGCGCCCTCCCACCACCGCGATCATCCGAAACTGCGCGTAGAGGTCATCGGGATCGCCGGCATCCACCACAAGCGCTGGGAGCAGATCGACGACGACGCCTGGCGCAGCCTGCACGCGCTCGCCGTGGACAACATCGGCGACAAGCCCGCCGAGGAGGTCGCCCGCCGCTACATCTGGGCGCGGGTCACCGCCTGGAACGGCGACCTCGTCGCCGCCATACTCGTCTACTTCGCCTACCAGGGCGGCTTCCTGCGCGTCACCGTCCGCCCGCACATCATGGGCCCCCTCAACCCGAAGGTCGCCGGTCTCACGCCCGCAGATCCGCGCAGCCTGAAATGGCTGGGCCGCACCGCGTTCAACGCCCTCGGCGATGTCTACGTTGGACTCGACCGGCTCATACGCCGCAAGGCCCGCAAGCGCCCCGAGCTCGACCCGGGCAGCGGACCGGTCAGCCTCCGCGAGGTCTACAGCCTCCGCTGGCTGGAGGACATGCACATGCACGACGACGCCCGCTACTACGTGCAGATGATGCAACGCCGGGTCTTCGACTCCACCGAGATCTTCCTGCGCGACCACAACGTCGACATCGCCGCCTACCGCCAACAGTCCACCGCCATCTACAACTTCGGCGTCATGAACGGCGGCACCATGACCGGCGCCGTGCAGGCCGCGCCGTTCTCCGTCAACCCCTCCATGACGAACTGACCCAAGAGCCCGCCAGGAGCCCCGCATGCCCATCCGTCGTCAGCCCGACCCCGTACCGAACGGCCCCAACTTCGGCATCATCAACACCGGCAACATGACCGGCCCCGCCCAAGCCGCGCCGTTCTCCCAGAACGCCACCCAGACCAACAACATCACCAACGAAGCCGTCGACAAGGCACGCGACAGCATCGACGACCTGCGACGGAGCCTGGAAGAACTGCGCGGCCAGTACCCCGAGGTGGACGGCGCCCTGCGCGACCTCGGCATGATCGCCCCGCGGCTCGACGAACCCGATCAGGACCCCGGCACTCTGCGCTACATGCTCCAGAACCTCGTCGAACGATGCGGAGGCATCCCCGGCGTCCTCGCCGCAGCCCAGCTCGTCCAGTCCACGGTCACAGCCCTGCTACCCGGATCTTGAAGCTCCTTCATCACCAGGGTGACGCAGTTCGAACCGTCAGCCGTCCTGCTGACGTGCTTCTGAGCAACCGAGGGTTTGCCTCTGCCGGTGAGGAGCGGTTTGGAGGCACACATCCGTTCTGTCTTCTGGCGGGCACCAGATTGTGCCTCCGATCGAGGGATCAGCGACAAGCCGCCTACTAGCGGGGGCCTCTGGACGGGTGTCGTCAGCTGCGGCGGACGACGGTGAGCCGGCCCTCGGCGCTCTTGGGCACGGTGCGGCGGGGCACCGGGGCCGGTGAGGCGAGCGAGGAGGCGAACGCGGCGACCAGGTCGTGGGGGACGCTGGCGCTGAAGGTGGCGCACCACAGATACGGAGCCCCTAGGACGGGCTCCGCCCACGCCTGCCAGCCCGCCAAGTCGGGGCGCGGGTCGGCGTCCTGGATGAGCGGCGGCAGCATCTCCAGGGAGACGGAGGAAGAGAATCCGGGGTCCGTGGCGGTCGTGCGGGGGCGGTCCACGTCGCGGATCCAGCCCCTGGCGGTGAGAGCTGCAAGAACCGTCTCGGGCCCCGCGATGCCGGTATCAGGCTCCTCACGGACGTCCATCGCCACGAGGAGATCAGCGAGCGCCTCGTACGGGACGCCAGTAGTGAAGTACGCATTCCACTCCGACATCACGGACGTGGCACGAGAGCGGGCGCTCAACTGCCAGGCCACCGGTAGCCCTCCCAGCTCGAATGGGTAGGCCGCGAGAATCCACTCGGCGCCGCACAGCCCGTTGGGGCTGATGTACAGCAGGGTGTGGCGGGCGGTGGGCCACATGCGCCAGCCGAGGCTTGCCAGGGTGTCGCCGATCCGCTCGGCGAGCGCATCGTCATCACCGGCCAAGTGGCGCGGGGTGACCCAGTACACCGGGTCTGATGGTTCGGGTCGGTAGGGATCGCTGGGGAGTTGCGGTTGCAGGGCGCCTCCGTGGGCTCGGGGAACAGGTCACTGGCGGCCGTTGACCTGGGGGTTTGGGAGGTCATCCACGTTGACATGCTTGTTCGCAGTGCACCAGTACTTTGGGGATCTTCCCTGTCTGCCTCCGGCGAACTGGTGTCCTTTGACAGCGAACCTAGTCGTTTGCCACCGAACCGAGCCCGATCGAAGTCGGGCGGGAAGCCGGGTGCGTCCCTCGTCAGCACCGCACGCGACGAGTCATTGCGGGTTGGCCACGTCAACGTTGTAGGTGAGGACCCACGGCTGATGGCCTTCGCGCCGGCAGCGCACCCACAACCGCACTGGTGCACCGGCGTACCGATTGCGCCAGTACGTGCCATCGGTCCAGGCGGGGGCAAAGGACTGCTCCAATGCAAGCTTGCGCCACTCGCCCAGTTCCATGGCAGCGGCGGGCACCTTGCGGCCGTTGGTGGAGGCGCCGTCGATGCCCGGCTTGAATCGGTACGGTCCACAAATCGTCTCGTCGATGTCTTGTTGAGAGGGTCCGCCAGCGAGGCCAGAACCCGTGGGTGTAGCCGTCGTCGCGAATCTCGATCTCGACCGCGTCCAGACGCTCCAGTGCAGGCGGCCCCTCAAACGTCAGCATCAGACTGGCCTGGTCAATGCCCGACCCGACCTGGGTGATCGTGACGTCAAAGCGCGGCGTCATCTCGTGATGCCAGCGCTCCCGCTCCACCTCCGCCACCGAATCGGCGGTCGCGTTCGCCCGGTCCGCCGCCCGGTTGGATTGGCGGGCGGCCTCGTTCGCGGTACGGCTGATCCGCAGCGCAATGAACGCCGTGACGACACCGGCGAGCGCGGACACCGCACTGAGGCCGTCGGCCCAGGACACGTCTGTCATGGCAGAGCAGGCTATCGGAGGGCTTAGAACGGCCACGGTCCGAATCGGTACCAGGACTAGGACGCGTCTTCCAACGCACCGGCCGCGATCCGCAGCTCGTCGGGATCGAGGTCCCAGTCGAGGCGGCCCTTTAGCTCGTCGAGGTCTGCATAGGGCACTCAACCCCCTCTCTGCCAGGCGGCGTTCAGGTGGATGCGCATGCGAACCGCTCCAGTTTCTCTAAACAGCTAGATAGTGCGTTCATCTGGCTGAAGAATGCGGGTGTGACCGACGACGTGTTCAGGGACGTATTCAGCCAGGCGGTACGTGCACGCAACGCCGCAGGCATGACCTATAGCCAGATGGAGGCGAGGACCTGGGATGTCGGCGGGAAGGAGGAGAGCCGATCCGCGGGATGGTGGAACAACATGGCCAACTACCACATGGACACCCCTCCCGCTCCGAAGTACATCCCTGGCATCGCGAAAGTGCTCAACATGTCGGAACGCCAGGTGAAGGAGCTGATCGCCGAGCAGTGGTACGGGGTACGGCCGGACGATCGCCTGCCGCGACGGCTCCGCACCCTCGTCGCGACCGCTCGCCGTGTGGCGAGGGTCGACCTCGTGCTGCTGAACGATGTTGCTCGGGCCCTTGGCGACAAGCACTCGGCCGAAGCGGAAGTCGAGGAACTGAAGGAAGCATCCGTCGCGGCAGAGGAGGACAACTAGGCGTTCGCCAGGTCGGTCTCGGCCTTCATGCCGGTCGGGTCCACACCTTCGTGTCAGAGACGCCCGTGATGGTGGTCAACTCACTGCTCGCGGCCGGGTAGTTGGACCCGCTGGCGAGCGTGAGCTTGATGCCGCGAACGAAGTGCTCCTCGGCGGAGATCACCTCCCGCTCGTTCGTACCGTCCCAGCCGACGAGGATGTCCGTCACCGACCGGAAGCCCGCGTATGTGTTCACGACCGAGCGGTCCTGCATGTACAGCGGGTCGTAGTCGCGAACCCATCGCAGGGCGAAGGTTCTGCTGAGCGTTGAGGATGGTGGCGCTGCAGGTCTGGCCGGTCAGAAGGTTGACGGCCGGGCGCTGGAGACCGCGCGCGACGGCCTTGGACTGCGGGCGCAGGAGCTTCGACCAGTTGTCGATGTCGAAGTCGTTCTGTTCGTCGGTGAGCTTGACGGCCGAGTACACGTTGCCGCCGAAGGTCACGGCGATGGTCCGCTCCGCGTACTCGTCGAAGACGATCGGTTTCGAGCGGTCGTTGCGCCACGCGTAGTCGTGGAACGGCAGGATGCCTTCGACCTTCATGGAGATGGTGTCGTTCTCGGCACCCTTGAACTGGTCGACGCCCTGCTCCTGGAACAGGTTCGGGATGAGCAGCTCCTGTTCGAGCATCCCGACAGCGGTGTTCACGAGCTTCCGGGGCTTTACGACCTGATGCTGTGCGGTGGGCAACTGGACTGCCTCTACAAGGGGTTGGCGCCGGGTTGGCGGCTTGGATCGTTACCAGCTGAGCTAGCCGAGGTTTGTGAGGCTGTCGTAGCGTGATCGCCTCAAGCGACGAGAGATGCCTGACGGGGGTGCCTGGTGCAGACGCAAGGACATCAACCACGAACAAGGCCCAGTACGAGGCCCTCTGAGCCGAGGGAGGGAGCGGGACAGCCAAAGTGGGCATGGTGGGTGATCGGGATCGTGATTCCCGTCGTTGGGATTCTCGTGTCCGTATATCTCGCACTTGCCCCCTCGGACGATCAAGATTCAGCCGCGGGAAGGCCCTCGACGGGCGGAGGAGGCTCGGCGGATGCCTCGGGGGCATCGCCCACGCCCCGTCAGGCGGCGTCGAAGATCATGTTCGGCCCTAAAGCCGTTGAGGTCGACGTGAACGGCAGCTATCTGGAGCTAGATACAAGGGCACCGCTCGTAGAGGGCGAAGCTCCGAAAGGCGTCGACATCCTCGTGAACACGGACGCGTCCGGGGCCATGGAGAACGCGAAGGTCTACGGCTACCTCGGCGGAACGGTTGCCCCGATCGCTGCGACCTCCGGGGCCGTTCAGGAAGCCGACTGCCTGCAAGCCGTACAGAGGAACGCCAGTGACTTGATAGACAATTTGCAACGAGGGCGCGGCATCTGCGTGGAAACAAGCGAAGGCCGGGTTGCCTTCCTGCGGGTAGCCTCGGCGCCCCCGAAGGGGCCTGTCACGTTTGACATGACCGTATGGGAGCTGCGGGGCTAGAAGCGCCTGGAGCGCCGCGCGAGCTAGCGTGGGTCCATCTCTCCGTCGTCCTCGTCGGACGGGTCGAGACCACCGCCGAGGGTGGCTGGAGACCCCTGGGTGACAAGAGCCTGAAGGGCCTTCGCGTCGGCCTCCAACTCCTCGGGTGTCTTGCCATGCAGGCGACCCGCCAGGGCCTCGGGGAGATCAAACCTGCGGGCCACGGTGGACACGAGGATCGAGCGCTCAAGGTCGGCGTTCTTGGCCTTCACGTCCGCGAGGGCGGCCTCGAACTCCTCTGGGCTCTTGGCCACGGAGAGCTTCGTCTCGGCGTCCCGCAGTCGAGTGCGGTACCCGGCCGCTTCGTTGCGGACCTTCGCCAGTTCCTTCCGGGCCCAGTCGGACAGGTCGTCTTCCTGGCTGCTTTGACGATCCGCCGGCATCAGTCTGGTCGTCCGGCTTCTGCTCCTCGTCCGGCTTCTGGCTGCCATAGGCAAGGGCTGGGGAAGGCAGACCCGGGTCTCCCTGGACAGCTGCAGCGCCAGCAATCGCGCATCCCCAGGACCGGCGACCTCGTCCAGCAGATTCGCCGCCAGTGCTGCCTGCATAGTTCACAGCTCCCGGCCGTGCCCGCTGATTCGTCACGTCGAGGCTGCCGGCCCCCGCCGGAAACACCCTGTGCCCTGTTGTCGCTACGTCATTGCTCTCCGCCTGCCCGGCCCCCGCTCCTCGGCGACGGGGGCGCACGGATCACCACGAAGCAGTGCACATGACAGCGACATGTCCGGTACGCCCCGCGCACACCAAGCGCTCCTCGTGGCCAGCTAAGCCCCTCCTCTCGCCAGCTGGGTTCGTTGTCAAACGCCTCGATTGGATGACAAAGGGCAACTGGTGATCCGACGACGCGGACCGCATCCACACCCGTGAGCCGTCGACCAGTTCTCCCTGCTCGGGTACCCGACCGAAGTCCTGGCAAGTTTGGGCAAGTTCATGGATTGAGGGCTCTGACGCGGGCAAGCTCTGGCACAGAGATCGTTACCGGCTTCCGAGGAGGACATCATGGCCCTGCGTAAGCTCGGCAAGGACCCGGAGAGCCCCAGTGGCGGCTCGCCCACCATCTACCTCGACGAGGAGAAGGACAGCTACCTCGTGCAGGGGTGGAAGGTGGAGGACGCAGAGCGCCTCGGGCAGATGGACATCCCCGGGCACGAGTCGGTGGTGGAGATCCCCCGTCGCATGGTGCAGTTCTTCTTGGAGGTGAAGCAGGATGACGAGGCCCCCGACGTTTGAGGAGCTGTTCCGCGACTGCCAGAGGACGGCTGTTCATCTGGAGATGCGCGACGCCTACATGAAGTCGGACCCGGCCTTCATCGACTGGCAGGCCGGTGAAGTCCTCGATCCCGCCGAGCGCTGGGCCGACTGGCACACCATCGTCACGGAGGCGACCTCGCGAGGCGTCGAGGTCCAACGTGCTCGCGTCGTTTCGACGCCGGTCAGCGAGTACATCCGCTTCGAGTACGACGTGACGGACGGCCTCAACATTGCTGCCGGCGAAGGCGTGCGGTGGCTCTCGCGGCGCAACGCGACCGACATCGCGCTTCCGGGCAACGACTTCTGGCTGTTCGACTCAAGCCTCGTCCTCGTCAACCACTTCGACGGCGAGGGCGAGAACATGGAGTTCGAACTCACGGAAGACCCGGAGGTGGCGAAGCTCTGCGAATCGGCCTTCGAGGCCGTGTGGAAGCGGGCTACACCTCACGCTCAGTTCGAGCTGGCCTGATAGCTCGACCAGCACCCTCGTACCGACATGACATCGCCATCTTCGAGCGTCCAGGAAGCCCGCAAGGCGCTCGGACAACGCCTCGCCGAAATCCGGAAAGCAGCCGGACTCACCAAGCGAGCACTGGCCCAGGGTCTGGGTTGGCATGAGTCGAAGGCTTCGCGCTTCGAGAGCGGCGCCCGCGCGCCCTCGGAGCGCGACCTTCGTGATTGGTGTTCGGCGTGCGGCGCGGAGAGTGAAGCAGAGGACCTCGTCTCGACTGCCCGAGGAATTGAGGGTATGTATGTCGAGTGGCGCAAGATGGAGCGCCATGGGCTCAAGTGGGCTCAGGAGTCCGTGGTTCCCCTCTGGGAGCGCACCGAGCGATTTCGCATTTACTCGCCCTGGCTCATCCCTGGTCCCGTGCAGACGGCGTCGTACATCACCGCCCTTCTGACCTCCATTCGTGACCGCCGAGGGCTCATCGACGATGTGCCAGCGGCAGTAAAGGTGCGTGTGGAGAAGCAGCAGGTCGTCTACGGGAACCACAAGTTCGCCATCCTCTTGGAAGAAAGCGTTCTGCGGTACCGCATCGGTGGCACGGACGTGATGGCGGGCCAACTCGGCTACCTGCTCAGCGTCATGGCCCTCCCGTCCGTGAGCATCGGCATCATCCCCCAGGACGCCGACCGTTCGGGCCTCTGGCCCGTCGAGGGATTCTTCCTCTACGACGACGAATTGGTGAACGTCGAATTGATCTCGGCTCACCTCACTGTCGTCCAGAAGCACGAACTTGCCATGTATGCCAAGACGTTCAGCGAGCTGGCCGAACTTGCCGTCTACGGCCCCGCTGCGCGTGAACTCATTACCGCTGCCATCGAATCTCTAGGGTGAATGCCCGGCAAGTTCCGGCACACTCGTGGAGCCCATTACAACTCCCTTCCTAGCTTTATAGGCACGGCTGAAAGCGTGCTCCGGAGGGGCCAGTGATGACTGTGGCAAGTACGGGCAAGACGTTCGAGATGGCCGAGGACTCTGCGGGCGACGACACCCCCATCGACGTAGAGGCGATCTCGTCGCGAACGAATGCCGTCCTCGGCCTGCGAATGGACACCACGACCCGCGCGGAGATGGACAGGCAGTTGCCGACGACCGCTGGTCAACTGAACCGGTTGCTCCGCGAGGACCTGGGCGCCGACGACGACAGCGAGGTGCGGCAACTGCTCCGCAGGGGGACCAGGCTGGTCGACCTCACGAACCGACCGACCCGCGAGACGCCCACCTTCGGGACGTACCTCTACCTCCGCGATGTCGCCCTTCTGACGCAGCGACTGCTGTGGATCTACGCCGAGCGGAACGGGCTTGATGCCCCGTGAGCGTCAGGGACGACCAGATCATCCGGGAGCTCTCCCACTACATCCATGAGCACCCCGCCGACAGGATGGCGCTGCTGCCGGTCTACGACGCGGCCCGCGACCACTCGCAGCGCCGAGCCTGCACCCACGGCCAGCGCTGCCCTCTCGTGGTCACGGGAGCCGTCGTCATCGACGAAGGCAACCGCGTCCTGTGCCTGAGGCACAAAGGAGGCTATGCCCTCGCAGAGGCAGAGCCGGAGGACGCGGACGACTCCCTCAGTGAGGCGGCCCTACGCCTGCTGACCGAGGAGGTCGGCATCCGGGACGTA
Source organism: Streptomyces sp. KR55 (assembly GCF_052245645.1). Taxonomy (NCBI): domain Bacteria; kingdom Bacillati; phylum Actinomycetota; class Actinomycetes; order Kitasatosporales; family Streptomycetaceae; genus Streptomyces; species Streptomyces sp. KR55. The sequence continues at coordinate 38,271 of NZ_JBQQCE010000005.1, forward strand.
TGGACGCAGCCCGGCGCCGAGGGCCCCTTCCTCGTCGACGTGACCCGGCCGGGGCAGCACAGGTACGGCCCCCGCCTCCGGGTCGGCATCCGTTACCTCTTCCGGGCCCATTCCGGCGCGGTTCTCCCTTCGATGATCGAGACGGGCGCCGCGGCCTGGGTGCCCTTCACCGAGATAGCCATCCCGTCAGTCCGCAATCGCGTGGAGCAGCACCTGATCGGAACCCGATGAGTCCCCAAAGCCAACAACTCGCCTACGTAGTAAGCCTCATCGCAATCGGCGGCTTCCTCCTGCTCGGAATCTGGAGCAGCTGATGTACGAGCGCAGGACCCAGGAGCCGCCCTCCATACCGCCTCCGCCTCGCGGAACCATGGGAAGCACCCGGCCGCCGAGCGATGTCCGCATAGGCGACTTCGTCTACCTCGACGGCGTGTACCAGCGAGTCCGGGACATGCGGTCGTCCGGCACCGCAGCCCACCGCGTACTGATCTTTGCCGGGCGGGAGCCCTTGATCATACGAGAAGCCCGGATCACATACCGGCCCATCGACTTCCGCTGACCTGCCCTGCTCGGGCACCGCATCGTCACCCTCACCTCACCATGCGAGGAGCTTTGCCATGCGCTTTCGCAAGATCCACGGCGCCGGAAACGACTTCGTCCTGCTCTCCGACCTCGGCCCGGACGGCGACAACGAGTGGCCCAAGGAGGCGGAACGTCTGTGTGCCAGGCGTACCGGCGTAGGTGCGGACGGCCTCGTCATCAGCACGCTGGTCAGCGACCACCCTGCCGTCCTCGAAGTCACCTGCTTCAACGCCGACGGCTCGATCGCCACCATGTGCGGCAATGCCCTGCGGTGCTCCGCCTGGGCCGCTCACCGCGATCACGGCTTCCAGCAGATGAGTCTTTACATGGCCGGCGCGGTGCATGAGGCGGTCGTGTCCGACGACTCCGTGTGGGTCACGGCCGAGGTGGGGGAAGTCCTCCCTCGACGCTTACAGGTCGTCATCAACGGCAAGCCGACCTGGTTCGACAGCGCCCACACCGGCACCGAACACGTCGTAGCCATCGTGGACGAGGTCGACGCCATCGACGCGGTCATGGTCGGGCGGCTCGTCCGCCACCACGCCGACCTCGCCCCACTGGGGACGAACGTCAACTTCGTCCAGTCCGCCGGCGACCAGGCGCTGAAGATCCGCACCTACGAACGCGGCGTAGAGGCGGAAACCCTCTCGTGCGGAAGCGGGGCAGTTGCAGCCGCCGTCGTCGCCACCATGCGCGGACTCGTGGCCCGGCGTGCCGTCACCGTCCACAACCCCGCCGGTGAGCCACTCACGGTCCGGCCGCACGACGCCCGGCCGAACCGAACTCACTGGGTCGGCGGCCCGGTCACCAACACCTTCGAAGGGGTACTCGCATGACTCTCTTCCTCAACTCCAGCTCGGACCTCGCGGTGCAGAAGGCCATCGAGGAGCTTCGAGAGTGGGGGCAGAGCCGCCAGAGCCTCAGCGTCGCCCTCATCTACGGGCCCGTGTCCGCCGAGGACAGGCTCTACCACTCGAAGTGCCCCATCGAACAGCGATCTGTCACCGCCCTGGCCGAGGCACTGGAAGAGATCGGCGCCCGCTGGAAGGTGCTGAACCCCTGCGAGCCCGACTTCATCATGGAACTGGTCGAATACGACGTGGCCCTCTCCAACCTGCACGGCCCGTACGGCGAGGACGGCCGACTGCAGGGCCTGCTCGACTACCTGCGCGTGCCCTATTGCGGCAGTGGGGTTGGGGCGTCCGCGGTGGCTGCCGACAAGGTTCTCTGCAAGCGGGTGATGCTGACCCTGGGTGTCCCTACGCCCGGCTGGCACGTCTGGTCCGGCGGCCCGATGACCTGGAACGGGCGCCCCGTGATGGTGAAGCCGCCCTTCGGCGGATCCAGCGTGGGCATGAGCCTCGTACGCAATCCGGCAGATCTGCCCAGCGCTCTGGCGGACGCAAGCGGAGACGAGGGCACGACTGTGCTCGTCGAGGAGTACGTGGCCGGCACGCCGATGACTGTGGGGCTGCTGGAGCTGCCGGGCGGCTCGGTCGTCGCCTTCCCGCCGCTGTCCACCGACGCCACCGAAGCCGACTTCTACGACGCCGACACGAAGCTCGACGTGGACTCCAGGGGCACGGTCAGCGTGCGCGTTGCCGAACTGGACCCCGATGTGCTGGACAAGATCACCGGGGATGCCCGGACGCTGTGGGACGGCCTAGGGCTGCGCGGTTCAGCGCGAATCGATTTCATACTCACCGAGGACGGCGAGCCGTACGTGCTGGAGGTCAACAGCACACCGGGCATGTCCCGGGACAGCAACTTCGTGGTGGGGGCGGCGGTCGTCGGACTCACGCACACGGACATCGTGTTGGCGATGCTGCACGAGGCCCTGACACGCCCGCCATACGATGTTCCCCTGCCCACTCCCGCGTTCTCCAGCACCACACTGACTCGGGAGGCTGTCGTCTCGCCGTAGGAGCCCGCCGCTGTGCCGCGCGTCCACGATGTCCCCATGTGCCGTCAGCTCATCGACCCCGCCGAGTGGGATCTGCACGGCGGTTGGGCGCTCGGGGACAGGATCGAGTGGTCCAACCGGGCGTGCGGCCTGGCCTCGCTGAGAATGATCCTGCTCGCCTACGGGCGCGAGGCGCCCACGGTCACGGAACTGCTGAAGCTCGCGGTCAAGCACGAGGTTCTGACCCCGCGCGGAGCACTCCACGCGGGGATCGCGAGCCTGGCGACCGACCTCGGGGTCCCTTCCCTCGCAGAGCCCGTGCCGGTCCAAGACCTTCTCGCCCGACTCGAACACGCACCGCTGATCGTGTCTGTCACCGAGCAGCTCCCCGACGACGGCCGCTCGGGCGGCCACCTCGTCATCCTCCGCGGTTACGAGGACGGTCCCGATCCAACGATCTTCATCCGAGACCCCTCGGCCTGGGGTCAGACGCACGACCGGGTTCCCCTCAGCCGACTGTCCCCTTCCTACACCGGCCGCGCGATCACCTTCGCGCCCCTGATCCCCAACGGAGAGTCTTGATGACCGAGGCAGACGGCGAAACGACCGAGGCCGCAGGCGGCCGGAGGATCGCCGTACTCGGAGAGATGCTGGAACTGGGCGACGAAGCCGTGGAAGCCCACCGCGAAATCGGGCGCTTCGCAGCCAAGAACGAGGTAGATCTCGTCGTGGCAGTAGGTGGAGACCTCGCCAAACAGCTGGCTCTCGCGGCAGGCGCGGCGGGCGTTCCCGACATCGCCCTGGTCGGCGACAACGCCACCGCTGCCGCCTATCTCGACTCCATCCTTCGCCCCGACGACGTGGTTCTCGTGAAGGCGTCACGCGGCGGCCAGCTCTGGCAGATCGCCCAAGCCCTCACAGGGCAACCCGTCACCGGCCTGTGAGCCGCCCTGCTCTGTCAGCACGGTCTGCTGTGCACGTCAGTGCGGCTGCTGCTGATCCGCCGATGACCAACCTCCACACCAGCGAAGCCACGACCGGAACGGGAGACCACCCGCCTACCGGTGGCGGCGGAGAGAAACGGCCTCTGACCTGCTACGCAGCGCCTGAGTCGACCTCGGTCAGCTCGGGCGCTGCTTCGTTTTCAAGCCAGTGCGTGAGCGTCCTGCGCCTCACGACCCCGGGGGGAGGAGGCCCTCCCCTGGGCGGCCCGGACACCGCAAGCAGATTGCCGCTCGGTAGATGTACGGGTCTGGGCATATGGAGATCACTGATCATTGAGGCTCTGCTGCGCGGTAGACGGCGCGCGCTGTGGGTCGGAACTCCGGCGCATGCTGCTCCGAAGTTCGTGCCAGGCGCTGACGACCTCAGCGACCTTTCCCAGCAGCTCGCGGAGCTGACCTAGAACGAGAAGGACGACGCCGAAGCTGGCCAAGACGTAAAGCGTGATCGTGTCCCAGTTCATGAGGCCGCCTCCCCACGAGATCCACGCGTATCCCCCGGAAGTACACGACCGAGCCAGCCGGTGTCAGCGCCGAGCCTTTCGAGTTGTTTCCTGGCGTCCTTGCCGTATGCGGCGCGGCCCCAACGGAATCGGAACTGGAGCCCGCATCCCGGGCCGTCGCGGTGCGCCAGTTCGTAAGTGCACTGCCGCATATACCGGTCGTTCTGAAAAGGCGGGTCGTCACAGGTGCAGTGATGCTCGACGACACGGAGTGGCAGCCCCCAAACGGGATCGGTGAGCCTGGCAAGCAGAGTGTCGTGATCGAGACGGACGTCACGGCGCGTGTCCAGTTCGAAGATCCACTCGCTGCCGGTTATCCACGACCGTGTGGAGTAGGCAGAGCTGGACGTATGGAACAGCGCGATCCTGCGCAGCAAACCCGCACCTACCCACGCAATGTCCTTTTCCATGCCTCGGACTAGTGGGTGCGACTGCTCGTCCTGCCGTTCGAGATCGGTGAATGAGGGGGATCGCCACAGGGGCGCGGCGTGAGCCCTGACCAGCTCCTTCCACCGGTCGTCGAGGTAGTCCTCCCATTTGGTGCCGGGGACACCGCGGATGATGAGGCGACTCTCAGTCTCCGCCAGAGTGAGGTGGAGGTCGTTCCCACGGATTGCGGCGATGCGCAGCCCCAGGACGCCGCCGACTTGAACGTCAGATTCGGTGTACGGCAAGAGGCGATCGAGGGCGTGCCATGCCACGGGGTAGTCCTCACCCTGGGAAAGCTCAACGTGACTGTCGAGATAGACCACGATGGGCCTGCCTGGGCTCAGACGTACGCCAGCGATACCCACGGGGTGAGCAGACCAGGTTCCGCCGTCGCCGAGTTTCGACAAGACCTGTGACTCAAGCAGCGCCTGATCGCCTGCAGAGTCCGGCAAAGGCGTGGGGGTGCGCGCGTTCTTGAGGGCTTCCAGAGCGAATTGATACGGCTCACCTGTGTAGGTGATCCGAGTCCGAACCAGGGTGGAGAGGCGTCCGCCAGCAGACACGGCACGATCCGTCCTCGAACGCTGCTGCCCCGAAGCGCCCGATAACTGATCGGCGCACCCTGTAGAGGTGCAATCGGACACACAAATCGAACCCAGTGAAGCTAAGGCTTCTTCATCCTGTGGATGACGCTGCACTGGGGCAGCTCAGCGTCAGGACAGGCCCCCTGAAGGCCACGTTGAGATTACCACTGAGCGTTACGACGCGAGGGACGTTCGGTGCAGGAGGGGTGGCAATGGCTGGCCGTGGCCCTGTTCCCCTGGGCTGGGAGGGACGGCGCCAGCGCGAACTCGGGGACGTGTGGTGGGTCCAGGGAGACGTGGACCGGGCCGCAGCCGCCTACCTGGCAGCCCGAAGCGAAGCCGAACAGAACGGTGCGATCGGCGAGACCGCAATGTCCCAGGCTCATCTCGCCTTCGTCGTCGCCTTCACCGACCCTGCCGAGGCCGATGACGAACTCGAACTGGCAGACCGGCTGCTGTCGCGCCTCAGCCTGCACTCCACCGAGATGACCGCGCACGTTGCCGCATTTGGGCCAGCGGGCCGGAGACCAGTCACAACGCCAGCGCCGTTGCCTCGCCGGCACCGGTGACGACACCGACGACCAGGGCGGAAGCGCCTTGCGAAGGCAGCAGGAGCCCGGTGACGACCGGGCCCCAGCCAGACGTTGCCGCACGGCGGCCACGTGCGCTGCTGGTGCGTGATCAACCACGTAGCGGGCAATGACAGCTTGGGAGCGTGGGTGCACAACGGGTATTCAGTGGTCCGCCTTCCCGGCTAGTGTGATCACGGGCCATCAGGTGGGGCCTGCGGTTCAAGGGGAGGGGGACCGTGAACGGCGCGCAGCGTATGTACGCGTATGTCAAGTTCATGGAGAAGCTGGCCGAGTTACATGGGGAAGCCTTCGAAGGCTTCTTCCACGACGTGATGTGCGCACGCTATCCAGACTTTCTCGATGTACGAACCCACGGCAACCTCGGCGACCAGGGTTCCGACGGTCTCAGCCTGCACGACGAGAAGCTGTACGCCTGCTATGCGCCTGCCACCTTCGACGTCGCCAAGGTCCGCAAGAAGTTCCATGACGACCTGGATTCCGCGCAGCGACAACGGCCGGGCCAGTTCAACACGTTCGTCTTCGTCCACAATGACCTTCGCGGAATCCACCCCGCGGTAGCGACTATGTTGGCCGAGGCTCGCACCGCCCACACGCCGCTCCGCTTCGAGCAGATGGGGCGCAGGCGCTTATGGACCGAGTTGCTGCCCCTGCCGTGCGAGACAGTCGAGTACGTTCTTGGCTGCGAGATACCCATCGAGGAACACATATACGGGGTGGGCATGGGCGACCTTGCCCCGTTGCTGGGTCGGCTGAAGGAGCAGCGTCTGACCGCTGATCCGCTGATGAGCCTCGCTGAAGTCAGCGACAGAAAAATCGACTTCAACCAGATCATCGGTGAGGTGCGCGACGATCTGGTCGACGGGATGCGGTATACGCACCTCGTAGCCCAGTACTACGCCGGCGTGTACGACCCGTTCGAGCACGATGAAGTGGCCGCCGCGTTCACTCAGGAGTATCTGGTTGCACGTGAGCGGAGCAACGACCCTGATCTGATCCTTCTGGACCTCCAGCACTACATCCACGGCAACCGCCTCCAGAGCTCACGAGAGCTAAGTGCGGGCTGGGTCGTCCTCGCCCATTTCTTCGAGCACTGCCACATCTTTGAGAACGCGCCTGAGGGATGGTCGCCCAACGGACTGCCCGCTGCCCCGGGGAGCAGCTGACATGCTGACTCCGACCAAGGGCATTGCTCCCGACCGGGCTCTGCTCGCTGTCGGAGCCCAAATCCTCCAGGAACTGGACAGTCCCCTGACTGTCAGCCAGGCATGGGCCCGGCTCAAAACCCGGCGCTCTGAACTCGGGCACGGTTCGCCTGTCTCCTTCGGCTGGTTCGTTCTCGCCTTGGATGTCCTGCATGCCCTCGGAGCGGTTGAGCTCCGTGACGAGCTGCTGATGCCCAGGAGGCCCTGATGCTCCGCCGACTGAGCGCCAATGATCCGAGGTTCCGCCGCGTCGACTTCTCCGCTGGCCTCAACCTCCTTGTGGCCGACACCACTGACATTTCCGGAGACAAGGACAGCCGAAACGGCACTGGCAAGTCCAGCATGGTGGAACTACTCCACTTCCTCCTCGGCGCCCGCGCCGATAAGAGGAGCCTGCCAGCGCGCAAGGCTCTGCGGGAAATCGCCTTCAGCCTCGAACTGGACTGGCCCAGTGCCGACGGTGGACTACTCACCGCTACCCGGAGTGGGGCGCACCCAGAGGTCGTGCGGCTGAGCCAGGACATCGATGCCGACGGGCCAGGACATGAATCACTCTTCGACATCGACGTCGCAGGTCCCGTGGACATCCCAGCGACGCGGTGGACGAAGCTGATCGAGGCGGAGCTCTTCGGTCTGCGCGGAGAACACCCTGGGTTGAGCGGGCGGACAATGCTGTCCTTCCTTATCCGCCGGATTTCCAGTCACGCCTTCAATACACCGACCCGTACTTACAGCCAGCAATCAGAGGCTGACGCGGCCACCAACCTTGCGTATCTCCTCGGCCTCGACTGGAAGCTCGCTGGCGGTTACCGCGAAATCTCTGCGCGTGAGGCAACCCGTCGCCAGCTGCGCCAGGCCGTCAACGACCCGGTATGGGGACGGATCGTGGGCAGCACCGCGGAGCTCAGGGGTCAGATCACCATCGCTGAGGAGGAGGTGCGACGGCTTGAGGAGCAGATCAAGGCATTTCGCGTCGTGCCGCAGTACGAAGAGCTAAAGCGACGTGCCGACGAGGTCGATCACGAGATCCGAGCCCTCAACTCCCAGGACTCAATCGATCAGCGCAACCTGACAGACCTGCGAACCGCAGTACGAGACACGACCGACGGAGACGTCAGGTACCTGGAACCCGTTTACAGAGAGCTCGGCATTCTGCTCGGTGACCAAGTCAAGCGGCGTTTCGACGACGTGAAGGACTTCCACAGGTCGATCGTCCGCAATCGGCAACGCTACCTCGCCGAGGAGGTCGATTCCATCGAGAGCCGGCTCGCGGACCGCGCAACTCAGCGTGAACGACTGGGCGCCGAACTCCAGCAGGTCCTGCGTACTCTCAACGAAGGCGGCGCCCTGGAAGCCCTGACCGCTCTGCAACAGGCGCTCGCGCAGAAGCAGGCGTCAGTGGAAGCCCTGCGTCACCGCTACGAAGCAGCGCAGACGCTTGAAGCCAGCGCCCTGGAGATCAAGGCCAAGCGCCTCGACCTCCAACGCGCTCTCAAGGACGATCTGGACGAACGGGCCACGCAGACAAGCGAAGCCACGGTCCTCTTCTCCGAGTTCGCCCAAAGGCTCTACGGCTCAGGACGTCAGGCATATCTGGAGTTCGATGCCGGCCCCAGCAGCCTGCGGATCGTCCCACATGTCGACAGCGACGACAGCCGCGGCATCGGCAACATGGTGATCTTCTGCTTCGACCTCACCATGGCGGTCGTCGCGCACAGGCACGGACGCGGCCCCGACTTTCTCGTGCACGACAGTCACCTCTTCGACGGCGTCGATGACAGGCAACTCCGCGACGCCCTGGAATTGGCAGCGGAGGTAACAGAACGCGAAAGCATGCAGTACATCGCCACGCTCAACTCCGATGACCTTGAGAAAGCAGAGCGCAGGGGGTACGACGCGTCGGGCAAGACACTGCCAGCGCGGTTGGACGACGAGTACGACGACGGAGGATTGTTCGGGTTCCGTTTCTGAAGTCTTCCGAGCGTCACGCCTTCCGTCCAGGCGGAACAGACGACGGCAGCCACGTCGGTTGCGGCCTCGCCCATGACGAGCAGACCGTCACTACGATCACTGGGCATGGACTGGCTCGAGCGCATCGCGAAGTTGAGGCAGTGGACCAAGAACGGTACGCGGGCGCCACACAAGCCTCTGCTGCTTCTGTACGCCCTCGGCCGGTTCCAGGAGGACGCCGACAGTGAGCTGCGGTACAGCGCGGTGGAGGGGGATCTGCAGCGGCTGCTGACCGAGTATGGCCCGCCCAACAAGACGACACCCGCCTACCCTTTCCACCATCTGATCAGCGACGGTGTCTGGGAGGTGCGTACCGACCATGGGTCCGGTAGTCCGGGCAGCGGCCTGCGGAACCTCCGGGAATTGGGTGCTACTGGACGACTCGCACCGGACCTCAGAGATGCACTGCGGCGCGAGCCAGTGCTGCTGCACCGGATAGCACGGTCACTGCTCGAGCTGCACTTTCCTCCTTCCCTCCACAGCGAGCTGTGTGAAGCCGTCGGTCTGGACCTGGAGTCGGCGGAGACCGAGCGGCTCTCCGCCGCGCGGAGGCAGCGAGACCGGCGGATGAGCGAGCTGGTGCTGACCGCTTACGAGTACCAGTGCGCCTTCTGTGGTTATGACGGCAGGATCGGCGCGGTGCCGGTCGGGTTGGAGGCCGCACACGTGCGCTGGTGGGCTTTCGACGGACCAGACGACGTCGACAACGGACTGTGCCTGTGCTCACTGCACCACAAGCTCTTCGACAAAGGCGTCCTCGGCGTCGACGATGGCCACCGCATCCTGCTCTCGCAACGCTTCGTCGGCCACAGCCCTGCCGCCCGCGATCACGTCATAGCGCTCGCCGGCCGTCCGCTTGTCGGCCCACAGCCGGGCGCACTTCCTGTCGCCGCCGACCACCGCTCCTGGCACATGCATCAGGTCTTCCACTGCGATCCACGCCCTGTCGTGCCGACCTGACAGAACTGCCGCCAGAAGGTGGTGAGGGCGGCCGCGTGGGTCGACCGCTCGCGCTCGATCATCTCGGTCGCGCATAGTCCTAAGCGCCATCGGTGGGGCACCAGCGCCAGCCGCGTATCTCTCAGCATGGCAGCACGGCAAGTGTCATCCTGAGGCATGGCGACTGAGTGGAGCTCATGGAGTCCGGACTGGCGCAGGCTGGACTGCCTTGCCGACTGCGGGGAGTTGGTCAAACGGGCCCGCCACTCGTGGGTCGAGATAGGCGGCACGCGCTCGGGTAGTTGGTTGATCGGGACGCGCGTCGACGTGGGCCGCGCCTTCGCGGATCCTCTGCCTGCGCCAGACGACGAGCAGCTGTACATGCTGGGCGCGGCGCACAGGTCCTGCCTCGCAACCGCCGTCGGACTTCTCCGCGCGGGCAGAGCCCAACTGGCTGACGAACTGACCGTGATGAACATCGAACCGATCACCAGCGACCGCGCCCACGAGAACTGGTTGCCGCCTCCGCCGAGCCGCTGCCCCTTCTGCTTGGACCCGCACGGTCAGCGCACCGACGAGGACATCTACCCCAAGTGGCTCGTACGCGAGATGAAGCGACATGGCATTCGGAGCACGGACCCGCAGCGGCGGCGTATCAGCTGGCCGACGACGCCAGTCTGCCAGCACTGCAACAACACGTGGATGTCGGCTCTGGAGAACGACGTCAAGGACATCCTCACCCCAATGTTCCACCAGGTGAGATCGCTCGACGAGCACGCTCAAGGTCGACTCGCTCTGTGGGCCGCCAAGATGGCCGTCCTCATGGACGCGGTGGGCGGCAACATCGTTCCGCACGGAGCCGGCCAGGGTCTGGAGGTCTACCGTCAGCCACATCACGGCATGCGGGTCTGGATCGCCGCCTACCATGACCCGAACCCTTTGGCTCTGGTGTCGCGCCCGATCTACATGCCCGGGGAGAATCCGAAGCACGAGCTGCTCGGCCTGTGCGTCACGTTCTCAGTCGTCAAAGTCGCGTTCCAAGTCTTCATCCCCTTCTTCGATGGGGACCTCGCGCCCCTTGAAGACTTTCATGGCTCCGTCCTGCAGATATGGCCCCCAACTAGGCCCCAGCTGGACTGGCCACCTCCGTTCCAGTTCGACCAGACGTCCATCCAGGCGCTCGCAGTAAGAATCAACGACAACCGCGAGGACGTGACGATGGAGGTGAACCTCAGCGCGGCGGTACGGGTGAGGCGAACGCCTTCAGAAGACCCAGGGTGAAACCTCCGGTAGATCGTCGACCACTGTCAACGCTCATCATCAGCATCGCCGCCGCCATCAAGCCACACATGCCGACGCGACCGGCCAGACACGCATCGGTGCGCATCGGACTACGTAGTTGGGCGCGGCGTCGATGGGTGCAGTCGCGATGACGCTGCTCAGTCGACCTGCGAGTCGAGTCATCCCGAGCATGGAAGGCGCCTCCCCGGCTGCCGTCGGCCTCTCAATCACGGCGCCGTGCCCATAGCGTGCCCTTAAGGGCGGACAACAGGGGTCAACAGCGGTGCGAGCTCGCTCTCACAGGGCCACGCCTGAGGCACATAAGCGCAGGTCAACCGCCATGTCGCTTCCCAAGCTGAGAGCGCGAGTTCGATTCTCGTCACCCGCTCCAGAGAGAAACCCCAGGTCAGCGACCTGGGGTTTATTGGTTGTCTAGACCATTTTGTAGCTTCGCGCCCTCCGTGTGCCCTAAGTCGCGTGGATGTGCCCGCGGGAGGGGTTCCGGAGGCACTTGCTGACGATACGTCAGCCAATGGCGAGGGGCGGCAATGGGCCGCGTCAGCCTCGGCAAGCTCAAGGGCAACCAGCGTCAGCTGCCGAACTCGCCCGTGCCTGACAGCACTGGTGCTGGTCAGGCTGCCTGCCTCAGGCCAGCGCGTCGAGCGCGGCGGCGAGGATGTCGCCCGGTTCGGCATGGGTGGTGTAGTCGGTGTTGCCGAAGGCCAGCGGATCACGCCGTCGCGGTCGATGACGTACGTGGCGGGCAGCGGCAGGGTGCGTGGGTGACCGTCGTTGACGCGCTGGAGGTCAAAGCCGAGCTTGTCGTAGACGGCTGCGAGGTCGTCAGGGCGATCGAAGGCAAGGGCGTACTGCTTGGCAGCGTCCGAGCCGATATCGCTGAGGACGTCGAAGGCGAGGTCATGCTTCACGATCCGGCGTCGATCGTCGCCGGCCGTGCTCAGCCGGGGTGAATGTTCTTGTTGTGGCAGAAGGCGTTGTCGGGGTCGTACTTGGCCTTGATCTCGGCCAGTCGCCGATAGACGCGCTCGCCGTACGCCTCTCGAACACGGCTGTTGCCGTCGTCGGAATCAAGGAAATTGACGTAGACGCTGTTGGCGCGGTGCGGCTGAAGGGCGTGGAGGAACCGCCGCGCCCACGCGGTCTCGGCTGCGGCGTGCTCGCCCGACTCACCGGGCAGCCATACGGCGTCGATGTTGATGTTGTGGGCCACATCGCGGCCGGCATAGGCAGTGGCGGTGTGGATGCCTCGGGTGACGGCGCCGCCCATGTGGAACATCACCGCGTACGACCGGGGCGAGCCGGCCCTGTAGGCGTGGTCGGCGATGACGGAGATGGTGTCGTCGGACAGGTCGGCGAGGTCCGTGGACTTCCAGTAGTAGTGCCAGCCGTGGGGCGTGGTGTCGTCGGTGGCACTCTGGTGGGCGCAGTACGGCTTGGGTGCGAGCAGATCCACCAGCGGCGTCCCCAGCCGTCGCAGGGCCTCCACCGCGCGCTCGCCGTCGGCGATCGGGCCGGCATAGCAGCAGACGACGGCGATGGCGGGCCGCCAGTGCAGCTCCTCGGGGATGACTGGCAGCGGGGGCACGGTCCCGAGCCTGACCACAGTGCCGAGTTCGTCGGGTGCCGCGGCGGCGAAGTCCCGGTAGAGGCGCAACACGTCGGTGGTGTCGTCGGCGGCCCAGAAGACGGGTCCGGCCAGGACCGTCGGGCCGACTCCGTGCAGCGCGAACCGGAACAGGGTGACAACGCCGAAGTTGCCGCCGCCGCCTCGCAGCGCCCAGAACAGATCGGGGTGGTCGTCCGCGGACGCATGGAGGATGCTGCCGTCGGCGGTGACCACCTCGGCGGTCAGCAGGTTGTCGACGGCGAGCCCGTGTTTGCGCATGAGGAAGCCGATGCCGCCGCCGAGGGTCAGCCCGGCGACGCCGGTGTGGCTCACGATGCCCCCTGTGGTGGCCAGCGCGTGAGCCTGCGTCTCCTGGTCGACGTCGGCCCACAGGGCACCGCCCTGGACCCAGGCCGTGCGGTCGGCCGGGTCGACCGACACTGCCCGCATTGTCGAGAGGTCGATGACGATCCCGTCGTCGCACACTGCGGTGCCGGCCACGTTGTGGCCGCCGCCCCGCACGGCGATCTCCAGGTCGTGATCGCGGGCGAAACGCACGGCCGCGGCGACGTCGGCGGTGCCTTCGCATCGGGCGATCAGCCGGGGGCGCCGGTCCACGGCGCCGTTCCACACTGCTCGGGCGGTGTCGTAGCCGGCGTCGTCACGGGTGATCAGCCGGCCTCGGAACCCGTCGATCTTCATGGCGGTCGCCTCCTCCCTCGGGTGGCCAACTTGCTGGGAGGTCCTTCTCCAATCTCCTCGCGTATCGATCTCATCGCACCTCTGGAGGCCGCGGATGTGAAGTCAAGAATCTGGACTTCAGGGCCTGGGGCAGCAGGAGTGCGACACTGATGGCGTGCGGAGCTACGGCCAGTACTGCCCGATCGCCCGCGGCGCCGAGATCTTCGCCGAGCGCTGGACACCGTTGATCATCCGCAACCTGTACCTGGGCTGTGGAAGCTTCGGCGAGATCCTTCAGGGCGCCCCCGGGCTCTCCCGCACACTGCTCTCGCAGAGGCTCAAGCAGCTCGAACGATTCGGCATCGTCAAGGCGGCACCCAAACCCGACGGGCGCGGAAGCCACTACGAGCTCACGCCCGCGGGACACGACCTGTTCAAGGTCTGCGTGTCGCTCGGCGAGTGGGGTGCTGCCTGGCTCGAGATCGCCCCCGAGCACCTCGATCCCTTTGTGGCGCTGTGGTCGATGTGCAACATGCTCCGCCGAGACCGGCTCCCGGACCGGCGCGTCGTCATCCGCTTCGACTTCACCGGCCGCCCGCGCCCCGAGCGGTACTGGCTGCTGATCGACCACGGAGAGACCGAGATCTGCAAGACGTACCCCGGCCTCGACGAGGACCTCTACATCACGGCGGAAGCCGAAGCCTTCGTCAAATGGCACGCGGGCCAGCAGACCTGGGCCGACGCCGTCCGCGACTGCCGCATCCAACTCCACGGCCCCTTCTGGCTCGTACGAGCGTTCCCCACGTGGAACGCCCGCAGCGCCTTCGCCCACATCAAACCGGTCTCCCGAAACACGGCGAGTCCGGCAGCCTGACATCTTCGACAGCACGCCTCTCGGACCAGGGGGGAACAAGTACACGTCTGGCGAGCTTTGGTGACTATGTGCCCCAAGCAGATGGGTAGGTCTGCCGATGCGCGGTCGGCGGTCGTAAAGCAAGCCTGATGCTGTCCTTCGAGGAGAGGAGCGGCAGCGATGGCACACATCAATGGGGGCGCCGTAGCCTCGGCGGAGCCCTTGAAGTTCGTTCGGGTCAACGGGGTGCGCATCGCGTACGAGTCGACCGGTGACGGGCCGGTTCCGCTCGTTCTCGTGCACGGCAGTTGGGGGTCGCACCACAACTGGGATCCGGTCGTACCCGGCCTGGTCCCCGATTTCCGTGTCGTCACCTACGACCGGAGGGGCCACAGCGGCAGCGAGCGTCTCGTCGGCCAGGGCAGTTTCGACGAGGACGTGGCCGACCTCGCCGCGCTGATCGAGCGTCTCAAGGCTGCCCCCGCGTGCGTCGTCGGCAACTCGGCCGGCGCGGCCATCACCCTCCGGCTGGCCGCGGCGCGCCCGGACCTGCTGCGCGGGATCGTCGTGCACGAACCGCCGCTGTGGTCCCTGCTCACGGCGGGCAGCGCCGAGGCTGCCCGGTACGAGGCCGTCGAACATGGGCCTCTCGCGGAGGTGCTGCGCCGCATCTCCGCGGGCGACCACGCCGGTGCGGCCGAGCTGTTCGTGGACGCGGTGGCTCTCGGGCCCGGCAGCTGGGCGCGGATGCCCGAGGGCATGCGGCGGACGTTCGTCGAGAACGCCCCGACGTTCCTCGACGAGGAGAACGACACGGGCGCCCGGACCATCGACGAGACCGCGCTGGCCCGGTATCGCGGGCCCGTGCTGCCCACGTCCGGCGACCGGAGCCCGCCTCTGTTCCGGCCGGTGCTGACGCGGCTCGCGGAGCTGTTGCCGCAGGCCGAGCACGTCGTCTACGCCGGTGCGGGCCACATACCGCACGTGACGCATCCGGGGGCGTTCGTGCACGAGGTCGTGGCGTTCATGTCCCGGTCGTACAGCGAGGCCGATCTGGAGGCACGGAGATGAACGGCGTGAGCAAGGGTCTCGCCGCCGACCGGTTCGACGTCCGAGCACCCGACGGAGCGCGATCGCGGTCTGGGTCGAGGGCGCGGGACCCGCGTTGGTGATGGTGCACGGTTCGCTGCAGGACCACACCATTTCGTCCGCCCTGGTGGGTGAGCTCCGTACGGACCTCGCCACCTTCGCCATGGACCGTCGCGGCTTCGGCGCGAGCGGCGACGGCGCCGCGTATGCGATCGAGCGGGAGTTCGAGGACGTCGCGGCCGTGGTCGACACGATTGCCGCGCGGGTCAGCGGCCCGGTCGCCGTGTGGGGCCACTCCTACGGAGCGAGCCTTGCGATGGGCGGCGCGACGCTCACGGGGAACATCAGCCACCTGCTGCTGTACGAGCCCAGCCTCGGGCTCGCCTACCCCGAGGGCTGGATCGAGAAGGCCGAGAAGGCGCTCGCCGACGGCGACGACGAGGCGGCCATCGTCCTGGCGTTCCGGGACGTCCTCGACTTCACCGACGACCAGATCCGCGCCATGCGGTCCGGCCCGGAATGGGCCCGCCGCGTCGCCGTGGCACCGACCGTGGCACGGGAGGCACGTGCCGAGGAGGGCTGGGTGTACCGGCCGGGCCAGTTCGAAGGGATCACGGCGCGGACGTTGCTGCTGTCCGGTTCGCAGAGCCCACCAGCCCTCAAGCAGGCCACCGACGCGGCGGCGGCGGCGATCCCCGGCGCCCGGATCCGCCTCCTCGACGGTCACGCGCACATCGCCCACCGAACCGACCCCGCCATGGTGGCCGCCGTCGTACGGGAGTTCCTGGCATCG
>NZ_JBQQCE010000050.1:0-31130 GCF_052245645.1 Streptomyces sp. KR55
GCAAACCCGCCAAGGGACAGGCGGCATCCAAGGGCTACCGCGAGGCGAAGAAGCTGCGGGCGAAGGCGTACAAGAAGGTCGCCAGGCAGCGTGAGGACACCGGTCGCAAGTGGGCCAAGAAGGTTGTCCGCGACCACGACGCCCTCGCGGTGGAGGACTTCCGTCCGAGGTTCCTCGCCAGGACCACGATGGCCCGCAAGGCTGCCGACGCCGCCATCGGCGCCACCAAGGCAACCCGGCTGGTGCCGATGGCGTAAGACCTCCTGGAGCGCTGCTCCAGGAGGCGGCCTGAGCCAGGAATCCCCTCCCTTCAGGGAGGGGAGGATTCAAGTCCCGGCGCCAGCCCTCGGGGGTCTTCCACGCGAACCCTCCGGCCTCCTCTCGCGCGCCCGGCGGCAGGCTCGGCGGCCCGGGGGGAAAGGCCGTCGACGAGGCACCGGCAGGGTGGAACTGACCACGCTGCTGCCCGAGAAGATCTCGGTCGACAACGGTTCGGAGGAAACGGCGATTACCGCCACGGTGAAGAATGAGGGGACAGCGGACAGCGGGCCGATCAGGCTCTGGGTCGTCGGTTTCGATGGGCTGACGGTCAGGAATGTCCCAGGCTGCTCCCCGATCGCCGAAAAGGATCTGTCCGAGGGTTCGAACAGCGGATTCAGCTGTTCGCTCGACAGTCTCGCCGCCGGCGCGTCGAAGTCGTACGACGTCGACGCGACCTACGACCTGGGCAGGACCGGAAAGATCTGTCTGCCCGTCCGGAACGGTGACGGAAGCAAGACGTTCTGGCAGCAGGGCCCGGTTCCGTTCGGTACGACGAACCCGTCGCCGAACGCTCCGGCCACGCCGCTGCTGCTCGGCACCGACAACAAGCCGGTCGCGCCGGGCGGCGACGAGCTGCCCAGGACCGGCGCCGGACGGGACGTCCTGCCGCTGGCCGCGGCCGGCGGGGCGCTGGTCACGGCCGGAGCGGCGGGCCTGTGGTGGTCGCAGCGGCGGCCGCGGCAGCAACAGGAGGGATGAACACCGGAACACCGACGGGGGCGCGGGAAACCGCGCCCCCGTCGGTGTCTCCGACATTCGGTCAGCGCTTGTTGACGAGCTTCCAGGCGGTGGGCAGCACACCCATCGCCAGGGCGGCCTTCAGGGCGTCGCCGATCAGGAACGGCGTGAGGCCGGCCGCGATCGCGGCGGAGGCGGACATGCCGGTGGCGAGGGCCAGGTAGGGGACGCCGACGGCGTAGATGATCGCCTCGCCGAGCAGCATCGCGCCCGCCATGCGCCACGGGGAGCGGTCGGCGCCGCGGCGGGCCAGGGCACCGACGGCGGTGGCGGCGAGCAGCAGGCCGATGACATAGCCGAAGGACGGGGCGGCCGCACCGGAGCCGCCCTCCGCGAACCACGGCACACCGGCGATGCCGGCCAGCGCGTACAGCGCGAGCGAGAGGAAACCGCGACCGGCGCCGAGGGCCGTGCCGACGAGCAGCGCGGCGAAGGTCTGGCCGGTCACCGGCACCGGGGAGCCCGGTACGGGCACGGCGAGCTGGGCCGCGAGGCCGGTGAGCACGGCACCGCCGGCCACCAGGGCGACGTCCCGGACACGGGAGGAGGGGAGCAGGTCGGCGAGGACCCGTCCCTGGAGGGCGGGGGTGGCGGCAGCGGTGCTCATGGGGACTCCGCGAGTGAGGGCGGTTCGGGACACCGTGACGCTAACCCAGTGCGCCTGAGCCCGACACCGTCACCGCTCGACAAAGGCGGGAGCCGCGGTGTGGTGGGCTCTGCACAAAGAGTGGTGGTTACACGTGAGTGGGCGTGATGCTGGTCACTGAGGTGAGGGTGAGTGCGTCACGAGGGGCGGACGGAGGGCGGACTGTAGGGTTCCGCCAATTCGCATGTCCCACCACATCCACTCGGGCCGCCCCGTGAGCGTAGCCGTACACTCCGTGTCTCCGGTGTCCGGATAGTGAACACGGCGCCCCCGCGAGCGGGACCGCCGCCCAGACTGTGGGCGTTTTACCCCTCTCCCGTACGACGTAATGGACGAGCCGCGCCCATGCCCAGCACTACTGTCGAGACGCCGCCGAAGCCGGACGCGTCCCTTTCCCATGGCCTGAAGCAGCGCCACCTGTCGATGATCGCCCTCGGTGGCGTGATCGGCGCCGGGCTGTTCGTCGGCTCCGGCGCCGGTATCGCCGCCGCCGGGCCCTCGATCGTCGTCGCCTACATCCTCTCCGGCCTCCTGGTGATGCTGGTGATGCGGATGCTGGGCGAGATGTCCGCCGCGTATCCCTCCTCTGGGTCCTTCTCCGCGCATGCCGAGCGGGCGATCGGGCCGTGGGCCGGGTTCACCGCGGGCTGGTCGTTCTGGGTGCTGCTGTGCACGGCCGTCGGCCTGGAGGGCATCGGCGCCGCGAAGATCGTCACCGGCTGGCTGCCGGGCACGCCGGAGTGGGCGTGGGTGGCGCTGTTCATGGTGGTGTTCTGCGGGGCCAACCTGGCCGCGGTGAAGAACTTCGGCGAGTTCGAGTTCTGGTTCGCGGCGCTGAAGGTCGGCGCGATCTCACTCTTCCTGGTGCTCGGCGTGCTGGCGATCGCGGGCGTCCTGCCCGGCACGGACGCGCCGGGGACCGCGAACCTCACCGGTGAAGGGGGTTTCCTCCCGAACGGCAGCGAGGGCCTGATCATCGGCCTGCTCGCCTCGGTCTTCGCATACGGCGGCATGGAGACGGTCACCATCGCGGCGGCCGAGTCGGAGAACCCGGTCAGCGGCGTGGCGAGCGCGGTCCGCACGGCCATGTGGCGCATCGCCCTCTTCTACATCGGCTCGATGGCGGTCGTCGTCACCCTCGTCCCCTGGGACTCCAAGGAGATCGTCGAGAAGGGCCCGTACGTCGCCGCCCTCGACCACCTCGGCATCCCCGGCGCCGGCCAGCTGATGAACGTCGTGGTCCTGGTGGCGCTGCTGAGTGCCATGAACGCCAACATCTACGGCTCCTCGCGCATCGCGTACTCACTCGTCGAGCGGGGGCAGGGGCCGAAGGGTCTCGGCCGGGTGTCGGGCGGGGTCCCGCGGATCGCTGTCCTCGCGTCGTCCGTGTTCGGCTTCGTCTGCGTGGTGCTCAGCTACTGGCGTCCGGACGACATCTTCCCCTGGCTGCTGAACATGATCGGCGCGGTCATCCTGGTCGTCTGGATCTTCATCGCGGTCTCGCAGCTGCGGCTGCGGCGCCGGCTGGAGCGGGAGGCGCCGGACAAGCTGGTCGTGCGGATGTGGGCGTTCCCGGTGCTGACCTGGGTCGCGCTGGCGGGCATGGCCGCGATCTTCGTCCTCATGGCGCGGGAGCCGGACACGCGGGTGCAGCTGTACTCGACGGGCGGCATGACGCTGGTCCTGGCGTTGATCGGGTACGCCTGGCAGAAGGCGCGCGCCCGGAACTGACGCGTTTCCACCTGCCGAAAGGCCCTCACGTTGCCCACGTGAGGGCCTTTTTGTTGCTAGCGTGCAGTTGCAAGCTCTTTGCAATAAGAGGTTCGGAGGGGACCGCCATGCCCGTCTACACGCTGCCTGAACTGCCCTACGACTACTCCGCGCTCGCCCCTGTGATCAGCCCGGAGATCATCGAGCTGCACCACGACAAGCACCATGCTGCGTATGTGAAGGGGGCCAACGACACGCTGGAGCAGCTCGCCGAGGCGCGTGACAAGGAGCTGTGGGGCTCGATCAACGGGCTGGAGAAGAACCTGGCGTTTCACCTCTCCGGCCACATCCTGCACAGCATCTACTGGACGAACATGAGCGGTGAGGGTGGCGGTGAGCCCCTCGCTGCGGACGGCGTGGGCAACCTCGCGGACGCCATCACCGAATCGTTCGGCTCCTTCGCCGGATTCAAAGCCCAGCTGACCAAGGCATCCGCGACCACGCAAGGGTCGGGCTGGGGCGTCCTCGCCTACGAGCCGCTGAGCGCCCACCTCGTCGTCGAGCAGGTCTACGACCACCAGGGCAATGTCGGCCAGGGTTCAGTGCCGATCCTCGTCTTCGACGCCTGGGAGCACGCCTTCTACCTGCAGTACCGGAACCAGAAGGTCGACTTCATCGAGGCCATGTGGCAGGTCGTCAACTGGCAGGACGTGGCCCGGCGTTACGAGGCCGCGAAGTCCCGGTCGGCTGTGCTGCTGCTGGCGCCGTAACGGCCCGTCGAGTCGTCCTGCCTCGTGATCGTCTTCTCACCTTTCACGCGGCAGGCGGAGAAAAGGGGCGGCCCCGCGAGGACGTGACTCGCGGGGCCGCCTCCGTTTGTGGAGCTCACAGGTTGCTGAAGTCCGGGCCCTTGGTGCGGGTGCGCTTGATCTCGTAGAAGCCGGGGACCGATGCCACCGCGAGGGTGCCGTCCCACAGGCGGGCGGCCTCCTCGCCCTTGGGGGCGGGCGTGACGACCGGGCCGAAGAAGGCGACCTCCGTGCCGTCGGGGCCCGGGACGGAGATGACCGGGGTACCTACCTCCTGGCCGACCTTGTCGATGCCCTCCTTGTGCGAGGCGCGCAGCTGGGCGTCGAACTCGAAGTCCTCCTGGTCGAAGTAGTCGATCAGGTCCGCGGGCAGGTCCACCTCGGCCAGGGCGGCGGCGACGGACTCCCGGGTCGGGCCCTCGCCACGGTTGTGGAAGCGGGTGCCCAGAGCGGTGTAGAGCGGGCCGAGGACCTCGCCGCCGTGCTTCTGCCAGGCCGCGGTCACCACCCGGGCCGGCTGCCAGGCCGTCTTCGCGAGCATCTCCCGGTATTCCTCGGGCAGCTCGTCCAGCTTGTCCTCGTTCAGCACCGCCAGGCTCATGATGTGCCAGTGCACCTCGATGTCACGGACCTTCTCCACCTCCAGCACCCAGCGGGAGGTCATCCACGCCCACGGGCACAGGGGGTCGAACCAGAAGTCGACGCGGGTCTTGGCGGAGGTCGTGGCGGTCTCGGACATGGCTCTCCTCGGTATGCGGTCTTTCAACGCGCAACATCGACCGTCCCCCGAGCATTCCCTGCTGCCCGGCGTCAGGGGCACATGGCAGGATCGGTCCTGATAGCCGTAGCCTCCCCCACTCTCGGCTCCGCTCGAGCGGGGGACCCCCATCGCCTGAGGGAGTGCCGCCCGTGCCCGGTGAGAATCTGTCCCGCGACGAGGCCCGGGAGCGGGCCGCCCTGCTGTCCGTCGACGGGTACGAGGTGTCCCTCGACGTGCGCTCCGCGGTGGGTGCCGACGCCGGGGACGGCGGGCCGCGGACCTTCCGGTCCGTGACCACGATCCGGTTCCGCTGCGCCGAGCCGGGCGCGGCGAGCTTCGCGGATCTGATCGCGCCGAGCGTCACCGCGGTCTCGCTCAACGGCAGGGACCTCGACCCCAGCGAGGTCTTCGACGGCACCCGCATCCTGCTGGAGGACCTCGCCGCCGACAACGAACTGATCGTCGACGCCCGGTGCGCCTACTCCCGCACCGGTGAGGGCCTGCACCGCTTCGTCGACCCCGAGGACGGCGAGGTGTACCTCTACACCCAGTACGAGCCCGCCGACTCCCGCCGGGTCTTCGCAACGTTCGAGCAGCCGGATCTGAAGGCGCCCTTCCGTTTCGAGGTGCAGGCGCCGGAAGGCTGGACGGTGTGGAGCAACGGCGTCGGCCAACTCGCCGACGGAGTGTGGCGGTTCGCGGAGACCAAGCCGATCTCCACGTACATCACCTGCATGGTGGCGGGTCCGTACCACTACGTGACGGACACGTACTCCCGTACCTTCGACGACGGTACGACGCTGGAGATCCCCCTCGGCGCCATGTGCCGCAAGGGCCTCGCGCCCCACTTCGACTCCGACGACGTCTTCCTGGTCACCAAGCAGGGCCTGGACTTCTTCCACGACCACTTCGACTACCCGTACCCGTTCGGCAAGTACGACCAGGCGTTCGTGCCCGAGTACAACCTCGGCGCGATGGAGAACCCGGGCCTGGTGACCTTCAAGGAGGAGTTCATCTTCCGCGGGAAGGTCACGCAGGCGTCCTACGAGAACCGGGCCAACGTCATCCTGCACGAGATGGCCCACATGTGGTTCGGCGACCTGGTCACCATGGAGTGGTGGGACGACCTGTGGCTCAAGGAGTCCTTCGCCGACTTCATGGGCGCCTTCTCACTGGTCGGCGCGACCCGCTTCAAGGACGGCTGGATCACCTTCGCCAACCGCCGCAAGGCCTGGGCCTACCGCGCCGACCAGCTCCCCTCCACGCACCCCATCACCGCCGACATCCGCGACCTGCAGGACGCCAAGCTCAACTTCGACGGCATCACGTACGCCAAGGGCGCGTCGGTACTCAAGCAGCTGGTGGCGTACGTCGGTCAGGACGCGTTCCTGGAGGGCGCACGGCGCTACTTCAAGCGGCACGCGTACGGCAACACGCGCCTCGGTGACCTGCTGTCGGTCCTGGAGGAGACCAGCGGGCGGGACATGGGGGCCTGGGCGCGGGCCTGGCTGCAGACGGCCGGGGTCAACTCGCTGACGCCGCAGGTGCTGCTGGATGCGGAGGGCCGGGTCTCCGAGCTGGCGGTGCTCCAGGAGGCCGCCGAGTCGCACCCGGAGCTGCGCCCGCACCGGGTGGCTGTGGGCCTGTACCGGCGGGGTGCGGAGGGCGCGCTGGAACGGTACGCGCGGGCCGAGGTGGATGTCGACGGCGCGCGGACGGTCGTAGCGGAGCCGGCGGGTGCTCAGGCGCCGGAGCTGGTGCTCGTGAACGACGACGACCTGACGTACTGCAAGATCCGATTCGACGAGGAGTCGCTCGCCACCCTCCGGGACGGGCTGGGCGACCTCACCGATCCGCTCGCCCGCGCCCTGTGCTGGTCGGCGCTGTGGAACATGACGCGGGACGCGCTGCTGCCGGCGCGGGACTTCATCGACCTGGTGCTGCGGTACGGGGGCCACGAGTCCGACATCGGCGTGCTCCAGATGCTGCACGCCTGGGCGAACTCGGCGCTCGTCCACTACGCGGCGCCCGGCTGGCGGGAGACCGGCGAGCGGCTCCTCGCCGACGGTGCGCTGCGCGAGCTGCGGCGCGCCGAGCCGGGCAGTGAGCACCAGCTGGCGTGGGCGCGGTTCTTCGCGTCCACGGCGGCCGCCGAGGCCGACCTCCAGCTGCTGCTCGGACTGCTGGAGGGCACGGAGAAGATCGACGGGCTGGACGTGGACCAGGAGCTGCGCTGGGCGTTCCTGGGGCCGCTGGCCGCGCACGGGGTCGCCGACGAGAAGCGGCTGGCGGCGGAGCTGGCGCGCGACGACACGGCGTCCGGCAAGCGCCACCAGGTCCGCTGCCTCGCCGCGCGGCCCTCGGCGGCGGTCAAGGCGCAGGCGTGGGCGCAGGTCGTCGAGTCGGACGTGCTGTCCAACGCGCTGGTCGAGGCGACGATCGCGGGGTTCGGGCAGCCGTCGCAGCGGGAGTTGCTGGCGCCGTATGCCGAGAAGTACTTCGCGGTGATCGAGCGGGTGTGGGCAGAGCGGTCGATTCAGATCGGGATGGATGTGGTGCGGGGGTTGTTCCCGGGGTTGCAGGACTCCGAGGGGACGTTGGCGGCGGCGGATGCGTGGCTGGCGGCGCATGAGGGGGCGGCGCCGGCGTTGCGGCGGCTGGTGCTTGAGGCTCGGGACGATCTGGCGCGGGCGTTGCGGGGGCAGGCGTGTGATGTGGCGGCAGGTTAGCTGTCGCTGGGGCGTGTAGCCGGGTGCCCGGCGCTGCAGGCTGTGCCCACCCTCCCCCACTCTCGGCTTCGCTCGAGCGGGGGACCCCCCGTCGCCCTGCGGAACGACTGCCCACAGCGGCAGCGGCAGCGGTCGGCGGGGGCGAGTGCGCGCGCGCAGCGGTCGCGGGGCTGGTGCGCCCACAGCAGTCGCGGTCGCGGTAGCCGCAGCGGGAGCTGTGGGTCTGCTTGGACGGGGCGGTCGTAAGTCGTTACTGAATCCGGGTAATCGGAACCGTAACCCTTCTGGCCCACCCGAACGGACCAGGGGGTTTCGGCATCCGAACATCCGTCCTTTAGGGCGAGCTTGTCCGGAATTGTCGACGGGCGTGTAACAGCGGTTAGGGGGCCGTTCGGGTACGGGAACTTCGGGGTCATGAACCACAACACCCCGCTCTCCCCCCGCCCCCTGCGTCACCTCTCCGAGGCGCACCGCCGTGTCATGACGGCCGCCCAGCTCCGCTCGCACGGTGTCCCCGCCGCGGAGATGAACGAGCAGTGCCGCTCCGGCGGCCCCTGGCAGCAGATCCTGCCGGGCGTGTTCCTCCTCCACCCCGGCCCGCCGACCAGCGAGGAGCGGCTGCACGCGGTGCTGATGTACGCGGCCCGCGAGTCGTCGCCGGGCGTGCCCTCCCAACCGGGCGCGGACGAACCGCACCGTCCCGTGTACGCCGAGGCGATGATCACCGGTCTCGCGGCGCTGAACCTGCACGGTTTCTCGGCCGCTCCCCCACTGCTCTCCCTGGACCGTATCGACGTCCTGGTCCCCCGGCTGCGCCGGCTCCGCTCGACGGGCTGCGTGCGCATCGTCCGCACCTCGGCCCTGCCCACCCCCCAGCAGGTAACCGGCGTACCAGTGGCTCCGGTGCCGCGCGCGCTGGCCGACGCGGTGGCGGATCTGGCGGACGCGGGTGCCGTGCGCCGGCTGCTGACCGAGGCGGTGCGCGGCCGGCACTGCGAACCGGCGGTGGTGGTACGGGAGTTGACCAACGCGAAGCTGCTGAGCCGGCCGCATGTGGTGGACGCGGTGGACTCGCTGCTGGCCGAGGGCCGGGCGATCGCGGAGGACCGGCTGTACCGGATGGTGCGGGAGTACGGCCTGCCGGACCCGGTCTGGAACGTCGATCTGCGGCTGCCGGGCGGCCCCCACCTCGGCGGTCTGGACGCCTACTGGCCGGAGCAGGCGGTCGCGGTCGAGCTGGACACCCGGGCGCCGCGTCAGGGCCATCGGCAGGACGACGACGGGCTGTGGTCGGAGTACGCCCGCAAGCGTGAGCACCTGGAGCGGCTGGGCATCACGGTCGTCCACATCACGCCGAAGAAGCTGCGGGACTCGATGGAGCAGCAGGCGACCGTCGTCCGTACGGCGCTGATGGCGTCGGCGGACCGGGACCCGGCGGCGTATGTCGTGGTGCTGCCCCGGTAGTGACGGACCGGGACAGTCGCCAGGAGGGGAGAGGAGGGGCCGCCGAACCCGGCGGCCCCTCCTCGTGCAGGGCCCGGCCGCGCCCCGGTCGGGCGGGTTTCAGCCCTTCCTCAGCAGGAGCTCGGTGTTGCGGTCGCGTGAGCCGCCGGCCAGGTCGGTGCGGGCGCCGGGGGCGTTGAAGGAGAGTTCGCGGTAGAGGGCGGCGAGGCCGGTCTGGGAGAGGTCGGTGAAGTCCGTGCGGTGCGGGGCCGCCGACTCCACCAGCGTGGTGAAGACCGACAGGGTGCCGTCCTTGTTGTCGACCAGCTCGATGACCCGGGCGAGCTGCGGGAAGTCGACGTGCGAGGCGGTGGAGATCTCCCAGAAGGAACGGCCGTCGGCCCCCTGGTGCGGGGTGATCTCGTTGCGGTGGATGTGTCCGTTGACCCAGGCCAGGACGTTGCGGTGGCTGCCCAGCACCGCCAGCACGTCGGCGCCGTCATGCCGGTTCTCGTTCGGGCGGGCCGGGTCGCGGCGCGGGTTGTCCATCGTCTTGCTGGTGTGGTGGCTGAAGACGACGGCGTACGAGTCCTTGTTGTCGCGCAGCGTCCGGTCCAGCCACTTCAGCTGGGCGGTGCCGATGGAGCCCGCGTAGTGGCCGCCGGGGTCGGTGGTGTCGAGGCTGATGCCGATGACGTCGTCGGCGATGCGGAAGCTGTAGTACTGGGTGCCCGCCTCCACGTTGGCCGTGGAGTAGCCGTGGCCGACCGGGCCCGGGCCGGTGTACGCGGGGTCGAGGTGGGCCTTGACGTACTCGGCCGGGGTGTAGGGGGCGCGGCGCTCGTCCGGGGTGATGGGGCGCAGGTCGCGGGTGTGGGCCTTGAGCAGGTCGCGGAACTGGGTGCCGATCGGGTCCGTGGCCTGCTTGATGGTGTCCTGGAGCTTCTTCGCCTCGGCCGGGGACAGGCTCATCAGCTTTCTGCCGCCGACGGCGAAGTCGGCGAGGTAGGGGTCGCCGTGGCCGTAGCAGCCGAGCGGGAGGGAGTCGTGGTTGCCGACGGTGGAGTACCAGGGCAGGTTGAGGCCGGGGCTCTGCAGTTCGCGGACGGCGGCGGCGAGGAAGCCGTCGAGGTGCGGGAAGCCGCGCTCCTTGTCGGCGTCGCGGACGCTGGAGTCGGGCTGCCAGAACTGCTTCAGGCCGCTGTTCTGGACGCCCTCGTAGCGGCGCAGGTCACCGGAGTTGGGGGTGATGCGGCCGCCGCTCATGACGGTCAGGAACCACTCCAGTTCGGTGCGGGCGTTGTTGTCGGTGTTGTCGCCGGTCGTCATGGCGAAGTGCAGCGGGGCGCCGGTGACGGGGCCGCCCCGCAGCGCGTTGACCCGCTCGACCAGTGAGACCGCACCCTGCACGGTCAGCAGCTCCTGCGGCCGCCAGGCGTGCACGTCGGTGGAGCGCAGGAACTCCAGGCGCAGCGGGTGCTGGGCGTCGATGAGGTGCAGGTCGGTGAGCTGCACGAACGCGGCGAGTGCGGTACGGCGTTCGCCGCGGCCGGACTTGGGGGCGGCGAGCTCGTTGCGTACGACGCGCCGCCAGCCGGGGCCGTCGCCGAGCCGGCGGTAACCGGAGTTGGTGCGGGGCGCGGCGACGGTGGCGAGGGTGGTGCCGCGGGCGTACGGGGCGAGCGGCCCGACGGGTGCCTTGCGGGAGGACGCGATCGGCGCCTCGCCCTCCGGGGCTGCGGCGGGCGCGGCCTCGCTGTCGGTGGGGCGCAGGGCATAGCCGACGCCGACGGACAGGGACACCGCTCCGGCGGCGGCGAGGACCGTACGGCGGTTGACCGCCAGTGCGGAAGCGGCGGAGCTGGCGACAGAGCGTGTGCGCGACATGGCGCTTCTCTCCCCGAGTGCGAACGCGTCGGCAGTGGTCGCGGACGGCCGCGTCGCGAACCCCCCGCTCGCTCTGGATCGTTGGCACCGGGAATGACCTGCGCGTTAATGAGACGCCAACGGGCAGCGCCGATCACCGTACGTCGATCTTGAGCTACCCTGCGCGCCCACGACCGCTCGTCGAACGGCCCGTGGGCGGTCACTCGGCGTTCATCTGACGGGGTAACACCCCTGTTTCTAGGGCAGGTCGACGCGCCCCGCGGCCGGGCGTTCGCGCCACAGTTTCAGACCCAGGTCGACCAGCCCGATGCGGCGCAGCGCGGGCACGGCGTCCAGCTCGTGCCAGGCGGCCATGTCGGTGGAACCCCCGATCTCGTGCCGCAGTTCGCCGCCTACGACCGTCCCCTCGTACACGAGGCGTACGCCGTGGTGGTCGGTCGCCGGGCGGAAACGGCGGCCGGGAAAGGTGCGGTGGAGGGAGTGGACGCCGAGGATGCCGGTGACCTCGATGCGGTAGCCGGTCTCCTCGCGTACCTCACGGCGGACGGTGTCGTAGGGGTCCTCCCCGTGTTCCATGCCGCCGCCGGGCAGCACCCACTCGGGAGTGCCGTCGGGTGCCGGGGAGCGGGCGAGCAGGACTTGGCCGTCGCGGACGCATATGGCGTAGGCCGCCACCCTCAGCTTCTTGCGCACGCAGGGACGTTAACCCGTCGGAGGGGGAATGCCGACCGGCACCCGAAAAGTTCCGCTCACCCCATGTATCCCGCCATGGTCCCCCCTGCGCATCGCGGGTTTTCCCCATGCATCCATTGCGATTCGGTCAACTCTCCCCAAACATGCGCCCCTTGCGTAAGGCTGAGCGGTCGTCCGGGACCGAATTCCGGACTGTCTCGTTCCTTTACCAACAAGGGATGCCGATGACCCCCTCCTCCCAGAGCGATCCGATACCGGGCGCGAGACGCGTGGCCCGTATCGCCGTGGCCGCCGGTCTGGTGGCCGCGCTCTCCGCGGCCGGGCCGATACCCGTGGCCCTCGCCGCGGACCAGGCCCCGGCGGCAGCCGACCCGGGCGTCAAGTCCGCCCACGACAAGCTCGGTTCCGACGACGCCGATCTGCTCGCCGAGGCCAAGGCCGACGGCGCCAAGAGCGTCACGATGATGGTCGCGACCGCGCCCGGCCGGACCGAGCAGGTCGCCGAGCAGCTCGACTCGGTCGACGGCGGCCTGGTCGGCCGTACCCACGACAAGCTCGGCTACGTCCGTGCCACCGTCCCGACCGGCAAGGCGGACGCGGCCATCGCCGCCGCCGCGAAGCTGTCCTCCGTGCACGGCATCGACCTGCGGGAGGAGATCCCGCTGGACGACCCGTCTCCGAACGGCTCACAAGAGGCCGGTGCCACGGGGACGTACCCCGCCCCCGGCAAGAAGACCCCCGCCGAGAACCCGTACAACCCCTCCTTCGAGACGGGCGCCGTCGAGTTCGTCGAGGACCACCCGAAAGCGGACGGCCGCGGCATCACCATCGGCATCCTCGACTCGGGCGTGGACCTCGGGCACCCGGCGCTGCAGAAGACGACGACCGGTGAGCGGAAGATCGTCGACTGGGTGACGGCCACCGACCCGGTCACGGACGGCGACGCCACCTGGCGGCGGATGACCACCTCGGTCTCCGGCCCGACGTTCTCGATCACCACCGAGTCACTGGGCACCGAGACGTTCAAGGCGCCCGAGGGCACCTACAAGTTCAACTACTTCTCCGAGTCCGCCACCACCGGCGGCGACATGGCCGGCGACCTCAACCGCGACGGCGACAAGACGGACGTCTGGGGCGTGCTGTACGACGCCGCCTCGGGCACGGCCCGCGTCGACCTCGACGACGACCTCGACTTCACCGACGACCAGGCCATGAAGCCGTACAAGGACGGCTTCCAGGTCGGCTACTTCGGCACCGACGACCCGGCAACCGAGATCGCCGAGCGCATCCCGTTCGTCGTCGAGATCCGCAAGGACGTCGTCTACAACGCCGCCGGCGCGAAGGCCGACTACGTCAGCATCGGCGTCATCGAGGGCTCGCACGGCACCCATGTCGCCGGCATCACCGCCGCGAACGGCCTGTTCGGCGGCGAGATGAACGGCGCCGCGCCCGGCGCGAAGCTGGTCTCCTCCCGCGCCTGCACCTGGACCGGCGGCTGCACCAACGTCGCGCTCACCGAGGGCATGATCGACCTCGTCGTCAACCGCGGTGTCGACATCGTCAACATGTCGATCGGCGGCCTGCCGGCGCTGAACGACGGCAACAACGCGCGCGCCGAGCTGTACACCCGCCTGATCGACGAGTACGGCGTCCAGCTGGTGATCTCCGCGGGCAACTCCGGCCCCGGCGCCAACACCATCGGCGACCCGTCCCTCGCCGACAAGGTGATCTCGGTCGGCGCGACCATCTCCAAGGAGACCTGGGCGGCCAACTACGGCTCGAAGGTGGAGAAGCGGTACGCGATGATGCCGTTCTCCTCGCGCGGCCCGCGTGAGGACGGCGGCTTCACGCCGACGCTGTCCGCGCCCGGCGCCGCGATCAACACCACCCAGACCTGGTCGCCCGGCGGTCCGGTCGCCGAGGCGGGCTACCAGCTCCCGGCCGGCTACTCGATGCTCCAGGGCACCTCGATGGCCTCCCCGCAGGCGGCCGGCGCCTCCGCGCTGCTGCTGTCCGCCGCCAAGCAGAAGGGCATCGACCTCACCCCGGCGACCCTGCGCACGGCGCTCACCTCGACCGCCGACCACATCAGCGGTGTCCAGGCCTACGAGGAGGGTGCGGGCCTGATCGACATCGTGGACGCCTGGGACGCCATCCGCGACGGCGCCACCGCCCACACGTACACGGTCAAGGCGCCGGTCGACACCGCGATCGACTGGGCGCTGAAGACGCCGGGTTACGGCACGGGCCTCTACGACCGTGAGGGCGGTCTGAAGGCCGGTCAGAAGAAGACGTACGAGATCACCCTCACTCGTACGTCCGGCGCCGACCGCGCGATCCGGCACGAGCTGGACTTCGAGAACAACGCCGGCGACACGTTCCGGATCGTCGGCTCCGACGAGGTCAGCCTGCCGCTGAACCAGCCGGTCACCGTGAAGGTGCAGGCCGCGCCGCGGTCCGCGGGGCTGAAGAGCGCGATCCTGGAGGTCGACGACCCGCGCACCGAGGGCATCGACAAGCAGGTCCTCAACACGGTCGTGGTCTCGGCGCCGCTGAAGTACACCCACTCCGCGTCGGGTTCGGTGCAGCGCAACAGCACGAAGTCGTACTTCGTGACCGTGCCCGAGGGCGCCAAGTCGCTCGAGGTGGCGATCGGCGGGCTGAAGGACAAGAGCCAGACCCGGTTCATCGCCATCCACCCGTACGGTGTTCCGGTCGACAACACCTCCACGCCGTTCTGCTACAACAACTACCTCGACGGCAACGGCTGCAAGCCCGACGTGCGTTCGTACGCCGACCCGCAGCCGGGCGTCTGGGAGATCGAGGTCGAGTCGCGCCGTACGTCGCCGCTGCTCGACAACCCCTACAAGCTGGACGTCACCGTCCTCGGCGCGGCCTTCGACCCGGAGACCGTGACCGTGCCCGAGGCCAAGGTCGGCATCCCGGCCGCCGCCTCCTGGAAGGTGACCAACGGCTACGCCGCGATCGACGGCAAGCTGGCCGGCGGCCCGCTCGGCTCGTCGAAGACGACCCGCCCCACCATCGCGCAGGGTGCCACGCAGACCACCACGGTCGAGGTGCCCGCGGGCGCCACCTCGCTCGACGTGGCCATCGGCAACGTCTCGGACGCGGCCGCCGACCTCGACCTGTACGTGTACGACGCGTCCGGCACGGAGGTCGGCTCCGCCGCCGACGGCGACTCGGAAGAGGCGGTCTCCATCGCCTCCCCGGCCGCCGGTACGTACACCGTCCGGGTCATCGGCTACTCGGTACCGGCCGGCTCCACCGCATACGACTACCAGGACGTGTTCTTCTCCGCCGCCCTGGGCTCCGTCACCGTCGACGAGTCGCCGGTGAAGCTCGGCACGGGCGACTCGACGACGGTCTCCGGCAGCGTCACCGCCGCGGCGGCCGCGCCCGAGGGACGTGAGTTCTTCGGGCAGGTCCAGCTGGTCAACGCGCGCGGGACGGTCGCGGGCGTGGGCAACGTGAAGATCGAGAAGGTCACGCCGTAGCCGGCTGCGGCTGAACCGGGGGCGGGCGTCCGTGCGGGCGCCCGCCCCTTCTCCTTGCTTCCGCTATTCGCAGGCCGTGGTCCGCGACTCGGGCAAGGCCCGGGTGAGGGCCTGGCGTTGGGGAGCGATGTCGCGCTCGCCGACGGCCCAGAAGTCGGGGGACGCGGACCCGCGCGGGATGGCGACCAGGAGGTGGTCGCCCTCGTCGAGACCCGCGCTCGCCTGGATCACGAAGGTGACCTCGTCCTCGCCCTTCGCGGGCTTGTAGGAGCGGGTCACGTCCAGGGTGATGCGTTCCTGACGTTCGCCGGGGACCGGCTGGACGTCCGTCACGTCGCCCTCGGCGACCAGGCGCGCGCAGGCGAGGTAGGCCGGGGAGCCCAGGGGCCCGGCGTCCTTGGAGTCCGACTGTGCGCTGTCGGCGCTGGTTGCGCCGGCGTCGTCCCCACCGCCGCCCCCGGCCTGCACGAGCAGCCAGCCCATGCCCACGACCATCGCACCGGCCGCCGCCACTCCGACGGCACCGAGGGCCAGGGCGAAGGGACGGCGCCGACGCGGACGTACGGGCACGGGTTCGGGTTCGGGGGCCTTCGGCTTCGCGGGCTCGGTCAGTACCCGTCCGATGACTTCCAGCTGTTCCCGCAGCAGCGCCACGTCGGCCGTCGCCGAGCGGTGCTCGGCCATGAAGGCGGCGTCGGCGCGGGCCTCGTCGGGGAGCGGTTCGTCCGTGATCGCGGCCAGCAGTGCGTCCAGTCCGCCGGTGCCGTCGTGCGTGTTGTGCTCGGCGGTCACGTCACACCACCTCGTCCTCGTGCAGGCGGGTGCGCAGAGCCCGTACCGCCGTGTGCAGCCTGCTCTTGACCGTGCCCTCCGGGATGCCGAGCTCCTCGGCGATCCCGCGCACCGGCAGATCGGCGAAGAAGCGCAGGACGACGACCTGCCGCTGGGCGTCGGGCAGCTCGTCCAGGCCCTGGGCGACGGCGACTGAGAGCACGCTGGTGTCCTCGCCGGAGGGGTGCTCCAGCTGGCGCAGCGCGGCCAGCCGCTCGCCGAGCCGCTCCTGGCGGCGTTTGGCCCGGTGCCAGTCCATGGCGAGGTTCGAGGCGACGACCGCTGCCCACGCGGACACGTCCCGCGGCGCCTCCCGGCCGCTCGCCGCCCGCTCCAGCAGCCGCAGGCGTACCTGCTGTACCCCGTCCAGCAGGTCCGCCTGCGGCACCCCGCCCAGCGCGAGTACCGCCCGCACCCGGCGCTCCTGCGCCGCGTCCAGCGGGTCGTCCTGTGCGTCGTCCCGCCGGCCGCGGCGGGCCTTTCTGCGCAGCACAGCCACCCCTCCCCTCGCCGCGTTTCCTCTATGACGCGGGTGCGGGCCGGAACGTTCGACTCCGCTTGTGGCGTACGTCACACCCGTCCGGAAACTGAGAGGAGGTTCACGCAGGAAAGCCGGCGCCGACGGGGTGTGTGTCCCATTCCTCGGGCACAAGGGCAAAGAATTGGACACAGGGGCCCGGGTGCCCCGCATGATGGAAAGGCCCCCGGTCAGGGACGGGGCGCCCCGCAAGCCAGGTAAAGGAGTCGCCGTGAGGGTCGGAATCGTCGGAGCCACCGGTCAGGTCGGCACGGTCATGCGCAGGATCCTCACCGAGCGGAACTTCCCGGTCACCGAGCTGCGCCTGTTCGCCTCGGCCCGTTCGGCGGGGACGGTCCTCGACGGTGTGACGGTGGAGGACGCGTCGACGGCCGACTACACCGGCCTGGACATCGTGCTGTTCTCCGCGGGCGGCGCCACCTCCAAGGCGCTGGCCGAGAAGGTCGCCTCGCAGGGCGCGGTCGTGATCGACAACTCCTCCGCCTGGCGCCGGGACCCCGAGGTGCCGCTCGTGGTGTCCGAGGTGAACCCGCATGCGATCGCGAGCCGCCCCAAGGGCATCATCGCCAACCCGAACTGCACGACGATGGCCGCGATGCCGGTCCTGAAGCCGCTGCACGCGGAGGCGGGGCTCGAGGCCCTGGTCGTCGCCACCTACCAGGCGGTGTCCGGCTCCGGCCTGGCCGGCGTCGACGAGCTGTTCGAGCAGGTCAAGAAGGTCGGCGAGGACGCGCCCAAGCTGACCCACGACGGCTCGGCGGCCGAGTTCCCGGCGCCGGACAAGTACGTGGCGCCGATCGCGTACAACGTCCTCCCGCTCGCCGGCTCGATCGTGGACGACGGCCTCAACGAGACCGACGAGGAGCAGAAGCTCCGCAACGAGTCCCGCAAGATCCTGGAGATCCCCGAGCTGAAGGTCTCCGGCACCTGTGTCCGTGTCCCGGTCTTCACCGGCCACTCGCTCCAGGTCAACGCCCGTTTCGCCCGTCCGATCAGCGTCGAGCGGGCCAAGGAGCTGCTGGCCGGCGCCCCCGGCGTCGCCCTCACCGAGGTCCCGACCCCGCTCCAGGCCGCCGGCCAGGACCCGTCCTACGTCGGCCGCATCCGCCGCGACGAGACGGTGGACAACGGCCTCGCCCTGTTCGTCTCCAACGACAACCTCCGCAAGGGCGCTGCGCTGAACGCGGTGCAGATCGCGGAGCTGGTGGCAGCGGAGCTGAGCGCGTAGGCGCCGCCGACACGCCTGAGGGGCGCCCATCGGTGAACGGTGGGCGCCCCCTTGTCTTGCCCTCAGAGCGCCAGGTGTCGCCGTAGCGCCGCGTCGATCTCAGCCATCCGCTGCCGGGGCACCGAGCCGATCGGGCGCAGCAGTCTCTCGGGTGCGAGTGCCCGCACCTGCTCGCACTGGACCTTGGAGTCCTTGGGGAGACCACACTCCTCGGCGGAGAGCCTCACCTGGAAGGGGTACACGCGAGAGGTGTTAGACGTCAGCGGCACCAGCGTCACCACGCCTCGCCCCGTCCGCGCCACCGCCGCGTTAGCACCGTCGTTCGAGACGATCACCCCCGGCCGCGCCTTGTTGGCCTCGCTGCCGCGGGTCGGCTCGTAGTCGACCAGATAGATGTCACCGCGCTTCATCAGTGATGCCGTCCCCCGAGAACTGATCCCAGAACGTGGCGTCCTCACTGCCGTCCCACTCGGCGAACGCCTCCGTGTACTCCTGCTCAAGCTGCGCTTGCCGTAGCAGCTCGATGGCAGCGTGTATCACGGCGGACCGGGAATCGGCGTCCGTTCGCGCGGCGTACTCGTCGACGAAGACGACATCGTCCTCCGGCAGGCTCACACTAATCTTCATACCGCAGATACTACCGTCGGTAGCCTGACATTGCCCACCCCAATCCCGGCCGCGCTCGTGGAAGGATGGCGCAACCGACACATAACGAGGAGATGACCGCGTGCCTGGCACAAACCTGACTCGCGAAGAGGCGCAGCAGCGGGCGAAGCTGCTCACCGTTGACTCGTACGAGATCGATCTCGACCTCTCCGGCGCGCAGGAGGGCGGCACCTACCGGTCCGTGACCACGGTGCGCTTCGATGTCGCAGAGAACGGCGCGGCGTCCTTCATCGATCTGGTGGCCCCGACCGTCCACGAGATCACCCTGAACGGCGACCCGCTCACCCCCGACGAGGTCTTCAAGGACTCGCGGATCGCCCTGCCGGGGCTGCTGGAGGGGCGCAACATCCTCCGGGTCGTCGCCGACTGCGCGTACACGAACACCGGCGAGGGCCTGCACAAGTTCATCGACCCGGTCGACAACCAGGCCTACCTCTACACCCAGTTCGAGGTCCCCGACGCCCGCCGCGTCTTCGCGTCCTTCGAGCAGCCGGACCTGAAGGCGACCTTCCAGTTCACCGTGCGCGCGCCGGAGGGCTGGACCGTCATCTCCAACTCGCCCACCCCCGAACCCAAGGACAACGTCTGGGTCTTCGAGCCGACCCCGCGGATCTCGACGTACATCACCGCGCTGATCGTCGGCCCGTACCACTCCGTGCACAGCGTGTACGAGAAGAACGGCCAGACCGTCCCCCTCGGTATCTACTGCCGGCCCTCCCTCGCCGAGTACCTCGACTCGGACGCGATCTTCGAGGTCACCCGGCAGGGCTTCGCCTGGTTCCAGGAGAAGTTCGACTACGCGTACCCGTTCAAGAAGTACGACCAGCTGTTCGTGCCGGAGTTCAACGCGGGCGCGATGGAGAACGCGGGCGCGGTGACCATCCGCGACCAGTACGTCTTCCGGTCGAAGGTGACGGACGCGGCGTACGAGACGCGCGCCGAGACCATCCTGCACGAGCTGGCCCACATGTGGTTCGGCGACCTGGTCACCATGGAGTGGTGGAACGACCTGTGGCTGAACGAGTCGTTCGCCACGTACACCTCGATCGCCTGCCAGGCGGCCGCCCCCGAGTCGCGCTGGCCGCACGCGTGGACGACGTTCGCCAACTCCATGAAGACCTGGGCGTACCGGCAGGACCAGCTGCCGTCCACGCACCCGATCATGGCCGAGATCCGCGACCTGGACGACGTGCTCGTCAACTTCGACGGCATCACGTACGCCAAGGGCGCGAGCGTGCTGAAGCAGCTCGTCGCCTACGTCGGTGAGGACGAGTTCTTCCGCGGCGTGCAGGCCTACTTCAAGCGGCACGAGTACGGCAACACCCGCCTGTCCGATCTGCTGGGCGCCCTGGAGGAGACCTCCGGCCGGGACCTGAAGACCTGGTCGAAGAAGTGGCTGGAGACCGCCGGCATCAACATCCTGCGCCCGGAGATCGAGACGGACACCGACGGTGTCATCACGTCCTTCGCGATCCGCCAGGAGGCCCCCGCCCTGCCCGCCGGCGCCAAGGGCGAGCCCACCCTGCGCCCGCACCGCATCGCGGTCGGCCTGTACGACCTCGACGAGGACAGCGGCAAGCTGGTGCGGGACGACAACGACGGACGGATCGAGCTGGACGTCGACGGTGAGCTGACCGCCGTACCGCAGCTGGTCGGCCGGCGCCGCCCGGCGGTGGTCCTGCTCAACGACGACGACCTGTCGTACGCCAAGGTCCGCCTGGACGAGCAGTCGCTGGCATTCGTGACCGAGCACCTGGGCGACTTCACCGCGTCGCTGCCGCGGGCGCTGTGCTGGGCGTCGGCATGGGACATGACGCGCGACGCCGAGCTCGCCACGCGCGACCACCTCTCCCTGGTCCTGTCGGGCATCGCCAAGGAGTCCGACATCGGCGTCGTGCAGTCGCTGCAGCGGCAGGTGAAGCTGGCGATCGACCTGTACGCCGCCCCGTCCGCCCGCGAGGCGCTGCTCACCCGCTGGACCGACGCCGCACTGGCGCACCTGCGGGCGGCCCACCCGGGCAGCGACCACCAGCTGGCGTGGGCGAGGGCGTTCGCGGCGACCGCGCACACGCCGGAGCAGCTGGACCTGCTGGAGGCGCTGCTGGACGGTTCGCAGACGATCGAGGGCCTGGTCGTGGACACGGAGCTGCGCTGGGCGTTCGTCCAGCGGCTGGCCGCGGTGGGCCGCTTCGACGAGGCGGAGATCGCGGGCGAGTACGAGCGGGACAAGACGGCAGCGGGTGAGCGGCACGCGGCGACCGCGCGGGCCGCGCGTCCGACGCCGGAGGCCAAGGCGGAGGCCTGGGCCGCGGTCGTGGACTCCGACAAGCTCCCGAACGCCGTCCAGGAGGCTGTCATCAGCGGTTTCGTCCAGACCGACCAGCGTGAGCTGCTCGCCCCGTACACCGACAAGTACTTCGAGTCGGTCAAGGGCGTGTGGGAGTCCCGCTCGCACGAGATCGCCCAGCAGATCGCGGTCGGCCTGTACCCGGCGATCCAGGTGTCGGAGGAGACCCTGCGCAGGACGGATGCCTGGCTGTCCTCCGCCGAGCCGAACGCGGCCCTGCGCCGGCTCGTCTCGGAGTCCCGAGCGGGCATCGAGCGTGCGCTGAAGGCCCAGGCGGCGGACGCGGCGGCGGCCGAGTAGTCCTTGGTACGTCGTGGAGGGCACCCGGCACTGTGCCGGGCGCCCTCTAAGAGCTGCTCGGCATCAGCAGTGCGAGGACGGTCTCGTAGAGGATCCGCTCCCTGGCCGTGCCAGGAACCCGGTGGGCGATTAGCCGAGCGCGGTCGGGATCGGTCACGGCCACTGCACTGACAACGCTGCCAAGCACCTCCCCAGCGGCATGGTGGTCATGCATTCTGTTTGCGATCCTCTCGGCTCGATCAGGGTCACTGGCAGCCACCGCCTTCCCGACGGCGGCGAGCACACTCAGTCTGCGGCTCTTGTCGGTGATGGTGTCAGCAATGCTCTCGGCTCGATCAGGGTCACCGACGGCCACCGCCTTCGCGGCGGCGGCGAGCACACTCGTTCTCCGACTCTTGTCGTTGATGGTGTCAGCAATGCGTACGACCCGATTCGGGTCATCGATGGCCAGCACTTTCGCCAAAGCCACCAGTACATCCTCTTTGGTGTGCTCGGGGGTTATCCCGTACGCCATGTCTTCGGCTCGGTCAGGGCCACTGGTGGCAGCCACCGCGGTCACCACAGCAGTCAGCGCCCGCACCTTGTCCTGCCTCACCGTACTCGCGGTCTGCTCCGCCCGATTGATCAAACGCTCAGCACGTCCGGGGTCGGCGGCGGCCACCGTCTGCGCCGTGAACGTCAACACTGTCACCTGGGCGTACTTGTCGGCGATCGTGTCCGCCATGCGTTCGGCTCGATCGGGGTCTGTGGCAGCCACCGCCTTCGCCGCAGAGGTGACCGCCGTCGTCATAGCGTTCATCATGATCGGGGCCATGGAGCAAAGGAGCGGCCACCTGCTGTACTTGTCGGCAATTTCGTTCGCGATGCATTCGGCTCGTTCAGGGTCGTTGGCGGCGACCGCCCGCGCGACATCAGTGAGCGCTGCCCACCTGCGGTATTTGTAGGTGATCTCCTTCGCGATGCGCTCGGCTCGATCGGGGTCTTTGGCAGCCACCGCCGCCGCAACAGCAGCAAGCGCTGACCACCTCACGTCCTGATTGGTGATGGCGTTCGCGATACCTTCGGCCCGATCGCAGGCATCGGCAGCTGCTGCTTTCACCAGAGAGAAGAGCGCATCCTCCCTCGCGCCCTTGCCGGTTATCGCGTAAGCACAACGTTCCGCTCGGTCGAGGTCACTGGTGGCCACACTCTTCGCCAAGGCGGCCAGCGCGCGGTCTCGGGTGAGCGTGTGCGGGGTCGCGTGCGCGATGCCCTCGGCTCGATCAGGGTCACTGGCCGCCACTGCCGCTACTACGACAGACATCGCCTGGGCCATGTCCGCCTTGGCCGTGCTCGCGGTCCGCTCTGCCCGGTCGAACAGGAGCATGGCACGTTCGGGGTCGGCGACCGCCGCCGCGGTGGCCACGGCGGTCAAGGCCATCACCTTCGAGTATTGGTCGGAGATCGTGTCTACGGCGCTCTCCGCCTGGTCGATCAGACGCGCCACGCGCTCAGGCCCGCCAACAGTCGCCGCCGCAAGGGCGACCTGAGCGAGCGCCCGGGCTCTCCGCAGTCCATTACCGATCGTCTTCGCGATGCTTTCGGCGTGGGCCAGGCGACTGGTCTTGTCTGGGTCAGCCGTACGTCCAGGTGCTCCCACGTCAACCGCTGATGCCATGCCCGACACGTGTGCGGACCTGGCGTTGCGTACCAGTCCGAGCAAATCCGAGGTGTGTGTGCCACATTGCTGCGGCGTCGGCAATCCTTCGGCGCGCAACTGAGTATGCAGGTGGCGGTAGATGTCGCCGAGACTGATCATCGTCCCGGCTGCCGGGCTGCCGGCGCGCAGCAGGGTCAGCAACCGCTCGGTGAAAGCGGTGTGCCGTTCTCCGGGCAGGATCACCGCGGTTCTGTTCGCCGGAGACGAGGTCAGCGTGTAGGTCCCGGCGACCTCGAGTTCGCCGAGCACCGATGCGTCGTCACCCGCAAGTGTCTCTCCGATCGCCCGCCCGCTGAAGCAGCTGTCCAGGATCACCACCCGGCTCTTGGCACTGCTGTCGAGACATGCGTCGCGCACTGCCTCGAAGGGAAGTGCGGTGAAGGCAAGCCTGTCGGGCCGGGTCGCGGCCAGACTCAAATACAACTCCCGGCGCCGCGGGCCGAGCAGGCCGTGTCCGCTGTAGTAGAAGAGCAGTAGATCCTCTGCCTCTTCAGCTGCGCGCACGAGCGCGTCGCCGACTTGTGCCACGCCAGCAGCCGAGGGCACCGCCAGGCAATGGAAGGGACTGAATCCGCCGAGGTCCTCATGCGTGAACACCTGAGCCAGATCGCTGATGTTGTTGGCGATCACAGGCACGTCCGGCAATAACGGGGCTTCGTAGGAAGCGGTTCCGACCAGCACGATCCTCGACCGGGCTGGATCGATCGCGCGCTCTCTCATCCGTCCCGCCCGAGCGCCTCTCGTATCAGCGCTTCGACGTCGTTCACCCGCTTGGCGTCGATCTCTACGGTTGTCCCCTTCGGTGTTTTGCTGACCTTGACGCGGACGTCGGAGCGGCGCGGCAGCGTCAGGAACGACCTGAGGGACGCACCCAGCACACTCAAGACCCCGCCGCTGCCAACAGCAACGACCAGCGCGTCAGTGAGCGTCCCCAACTCCCCAGGACTTGGCGTGCTGTTCCGGCTGACCAGCCCTCGAAGCTCAGGCTCCTGCCCCAGCCAGTCGGAAAGCTCGGCAAGCCCCTCGACCGGGTCATCGCCTTCAACCGACAACGACACGTTGTCCATCGGCCCTCCCGCGGCAATTGACGTCAGCTCAGTATCGCGCCCTGTGCGGCTTTTCACTCGGAAACCAGACAACAGGCCACACACCGATGAGAAGGCCTCGGCCTCCCCCGACCCGCACGACCGCCGTGGCCTCCAAGTGCCCCTGACCGGGACGCAGGGGGACCGGCAGTAGGGGTGGGGCATTCAGCCACTGATGGACACGGCCCGGCCCCAGAGTTCTTCGGCGTGCTCGGCGAAGCGGTCGAACATCCCTCCGTCGCCCTGGCGGCGGAGATGGAGCAACGGCGAGTCGTGTCCCACCAGGCGGGCCAGATGGGGCGTCACCATGGCTTCGTCGTCGAAGCGGAACACCGAAAGGCTGACGTGGTTCACCGCGTCCTCATCGACGCTGAAGCGAGCCTCGAGCCCGTCCAGGGGCCCCAGTTTCTCCAGCGCCTCCAGGGTCATCCGGATGCGGGTGGAGACGGTCAGGGTCACGTCCTCGATGGCCTCCCGCTGTCGGGTCACCTCCCCGTCGGGATCCCCGAGCAGGAACCGCACCCGGCATCCGGACTCGGCCCTTCGCCGCAGCGTCTCGGCGAACGCCGGGACGGACGTCCAGAAGAAGTAGTTCGTGTACCCGGCCAGGAAGATCTCTCTGGTGGCCCCCTCCACGAGCTCGGCCCACACCGTCGACGGGCACGCCGACCGATACGGGTACGAGTGGACGATCTCGCGGTCGTTACCGGTCTTGATGCGATCTTTCACTGCCTGCGGCCAGATCATTTCCTCGTCCACTCCCAAGGCCTGAGCGGCGTCCATGCGGTTGCGTGCGTGCGGCGTCAGGTCGGCGTCCGCGAGCCATCTCTCGACCGTCTTGCCCGTCACCCCGACCCGCACGGCGAGCTGCCGAGGCGTCAGGCCCGCCTCCGCCATAGCTGATCGTAAGCGTACGTTCAAGGCTCCCCCGGCGGACATTTGGGCGGTCTCTGCGACCGTATCGACTCAGCGCCCAAATGTCCCCGGATTGGGGGCCTTTACGTCCGCGAGGGGCATGCACGATCGGGCCATGAGCGAACCGAAGACGACGATGGCCGGACCTGCGCATCTCCCTCTGCCCGCGCCCGACGCCGAGCCCGCAACGGACTGCGACGTCTGCCAGGCCCTGGTCGCCCAGCGAGCGGCGGCCCGGCGGCGAGGCGACCTGTCCCGGGCTTCGGACTGCAACGTCGAGATCACCCGGCATCGACACGAGGAGCAGGCATGAGCCCAGAGATGCAGGCCGCGTTCCGGGCCTGGCTCGACCACGTGCACCCGGCCGCCGACACGGAATGCGCGGAATCCGATCGCCCTGGCCGCGGATGTCGCGAGGAGCGGGAGTTGTGGGCCGCGTACCGCGCCGCGTCCGACGAGTCGCGGCGGCGGATTGCGGCGGGCGCCCAGGGTTAACGGGCGGGCAGCGTTCACCCGACGTGGGCGGACAAGGCGGTCTCGATCGTGGCCGGGGTGGCGGAGTCGGTTGCCCAGGCCACGTACCCGTCGGGCCGCACCAGGACGGTCGTACGCCGGTCGCCTGCCCAGCTCTCCACGGTCAGGCGGTCCGTGCGGTCGCCGGACTCCTCGTAGGACCCGGCGGGGGTGATGAGGACGAAGCGGCCGCCGCGGAGGGCCTCGTAGAGGCGGCCGCTCTTGAGGGCGACGTCCGGGATGCGGGTGCCGGTCAGGCTGTGGGAGCCGCGGGGAGCCGCGTACTTGTAGCCGATGCCGGAGATCTGGGCCAGGGCCTTTCGCTGGGCGGGGCGGGCCAGGTTGACGAAGGCCGAGACGAGAGTGCGTGCGGCGCGCAGTACGGGGCTCTGTGCGCGGGCCAGCCGGACCAGCCCGCCGCTGCTGCGCAGCACCGCCTTGCCGACCGGGTGGCGCTCGGCCTCGTACGTGTCCAGGAGGCCCTCCGGCGCCCAGCCCTGGACGGCCGCGGCGAGCTTCCAGCCGAGGTTGGCCGCGTCCTGCAGGCCGGTGTTCATGCCCTGACCGCCGGCCGGGGAGTGGATGTGCGCGGCGTCGCCGGCGAGGAAGACCCGGCCGACCCGGTACTTCGGCGCCTGGCGCTCGTCGCTGTGGAAGCGGGACAGCCAGCGGGCGTCGTGCATGCCGTAGTCGGTACCCAGGGCGCGGCGGGTGATCTCCTTGACCTCGTCGAGGTCGAGCGGGGCGTCGTCGGACACCTCGTGGCGACGGTTCCAGCCCATGACGCGGTACCAGCCGTCGCCGAAGGAGGCGATCATCGCGAAGGCGTCGCCCTCGCCGTTGACGGTGAGCACGCCCTCGGGCTGCTGCGCGAGCCGGACGTCCGCCAGGATCAGGGACCTGATGACGGAGACGCCGGGGAACGGCAGGCCGATCGCCTCTCGTACGGCGCTGCGATGGCCGTCCGCGCCGACGACGTACGCCGCGCGGTGGGTCACGACCGTCCCGTCCGAGCCGCGTACGTCGAGGTCGACGCCGGTGTCGTCCTGCCGCAGCCCCACGACCTCGCTCTCGTGGGCGAAGTCGACCCCGAGCTCGCGGGCCCGCCGCTCCAGCAGCCGCTCGACCTCGTACTGCGGGGTGATGAGCAGGAACGGGAAGCGGGACGGCAGCGTGCCCAGGTTGAGGGCCAGGCGGCGGAAGAGACGCAGTTCGGTGATGGTGGAGCCGGTGTCGATCAGCGGGTCGGCGAGGCCGCGGGCATCGAGCTGCTCCAGGGTGCGGGCGTGCACGCCGAAGGCGCGGGAGAGGTTGCTGATCTTGCGGGGGCGCCTTTCGAGGAGGGTGACGGGGACGCCGGCGGCGGCGAGGTCACCGGCCAGGAGCAGGCCGGTGGGGCCGGCACCGACGACAATGACGGAGCGAGGGGTGTTGGTGCCGAGGTTGCCGTTCATCTTGACCTCCGGAATGCCAACGCTTGTTGGTCAACGCTTGTTGGCAACAGTAGGGGGCGACACGAGGAGTGTCAACGCTTGTTGGCCTACGAACGTTGGCCTACGCTTGTTGGCATGAACGACAGCGACTCCAAGCCCGCCTCCCGCCGCTCCGACGCAACCCGCACCGCCATCCTCGACGCCGCCCGTGAGCGCTTCGCCGCCGACGGATACGAGCGGGCCACCATCCGGGCCATCGCCAGGGACGCGAATATCGACCCGTCGATGGTGATGCGCTACTACGGCAACAAGGAGGGCCTCTTCGCCGCGGCCGTCGCCATCGATCTCCAGATTCCCGACCTCGGCGCGTTCCCCCGCCACGACGTCGGCCGCGCTCTCGTGACGCACTTCCTCGACACGTGGGAGGAGAACGAGGTGCTGACGGCCCTGCTCCGGGTCGGGGTGACCAACCAGGCCGGGGCCGAGCGGATGCAGAGCATCTTCCGGGACCAGTTGCTGCCGGCCGCGCGCCACGTCTGCCCCGACCCGGAACAAGTACCGACCCGGGCCGCACTCTGCGCGACGCAGGTGCTCGGGCTGGCGCTCACCCGCTACGTCCTGCGGCTCCCGCCGGTCGTGGCGCTGGTCCGCGAGGAGATCGTGGCCTGGCT
Organism: Streptomyces sp. KR55; assembly: GCF_052245645.1. Taxonomy (NCBI): domain Bacteria; kingdom Bacillati; phylum Actinomycetota; class Actinomycetes; order Kitasatosporales; family Streptomycetaceae; genus Streptomyces; species Streptomyces sp. KR55. The sequence continues at coordinate 27,478 of NZ_JBQQCE010000050.1, forward strand.
GGCGCCGACGCTCCAGCGCTACCTCACCGCACCGAGCCCGTGAGCCCCTGAGTCCCGCCCACGGAAACATGCCGAGGGCGCCGTTCCCGTCGGTGTACGGCGCTGTGCGCGTGCGTACGACGACGGGGACGGCACCCTCGGGAGGTGCGCGGCGGGCTCGGGCGGAGCCCTGCGTCAGGCCTTCGAGCCGGCCTTGGTCGTGATGTTGGTGCTGGTCGTGTCCTTCTGCTTGTGCGACTTGTCCAGGACCATCACCAGCCCGGCGATGACCGCGAACAGCACGATCGGGGCAATGACGAACAGACCCAGCGTCTCGATGACGCTCAGTCCCGTGCCGGGGTCGTCACCGTCGTCCGGGGTGAGCGCGAGCGCGGGGGACGTCATGAGCAGCATCATCAGCGTCGTACCGGCAGCCAGGGCACCGGCGCGCAGGGCGTTCTTCTTGTCCACGATCCCAAAAGTATCGAACACCCCGAGGGGCCGCGCGCCCGGGGTGCCGTATGAGCCGCAGCCCACCCATTACCCCCGCAGCACACCACCGCCCCGCAGCACCTCCACCAACGCCCGCACCCTCGGCGACCCAGCCAACTCCTCCAACGTCACCACCCTCCCCTCAGCGTCAGCAATCGGCAGCCGCCAGTTCGGGTACTGATCCCACGTCCCCGGCAGATTCTGCGGCCGCCGATCACCCACCCCGTCCGGCAGCCAGACACCGACCATGCGAGCCGGTGTACGCAGCAGAAAACGGTGGACCGCCTGGATCTCGGCCTCCTCCTCCGAGACACAGTGCCCACCGCCCGTCCCCCGCAACAGCCCCAGCCGGGACAGCACCTCCAGCCACTCCCCCGTATCCGCCGCAGCCTCTGCACGCTCCTGCTCCAGAGGGCGGGTCAACAGCCCCAGACGGTCGCGGAGTTCGACGTGTTCCCCGCTGAGGCGAGCCGCGGTCGGCGGCAGGTCGTGCGTGGTCGCGGTGGCGAGGCAGTCGGCGCGCCAGGACTCCGGCGGCAGGGGACGCCCGTCCCCGTCCCAGTCCCGCTCGAACCACAGCACCGAGGTGCCGAGCACGCCCCGCGAGCGCAGCGTCTGCCGCACACCCGGCTCGACCGTGCCGAGATCCTCCCCGATCACCACCGCCCCGGCGCGGGAGGCCTCCAGCACCAGGATCGCGAGCATGGCCTCGGCGTCGTAACGGACGTACGTCCCCTCCGTCGGCGGATGCCCCTGCGGCACCCACCACAGCCGGAAGAGCCCCATGACGTGGTCGATCCGCAGCGCGCCCGCATACCGGAACAACGCCCGCAGCAGACGGCGATACGGCGCGTACCCCGACTCGGCCAGCCGGTCCGGCCGCCAGGGCGGCAGCCCCCAGTCCTGGCCCCGGGCGTTGAAGGCGTCCGGCGGCGCCCCCACCGACATCCCGGCCGCGAAGTACTCCTGCTGCGCCCAGGCATCCGCGCCCCCGGGATGCACCCCGACCGCGAGGTCGTGCACGATCCCGACCGGCATCCCCGCCTCCCGCGCGACCCGCTGGGCGGCAGTCAGCTGGGCGTCGGTGAGCCACGCGAGACGGCAGTGGAAATCGACCCGATCCATCAACTCCCCCCGCGCACGGGCGGTTTCGGGCGAGTGTGGATCCCGCAGCCCTTCCGGCCACCGCTGCCAGTCCGAGCCGTGCACCTCGGCCAGGGCGCACCAGGTGGCGTGGTCCTCCAGTGCCTGGCCCTGCTCGGCGAGGTAGTCGCAGTAGGCAGCGTGTCTGCCGGGGCCGAGGGGCACCTCGTGGAGGAGCTCCAGCGCCTCCCGCTTCGCCTCCCACACCGCGTCCCGGTCGATCAACGCCCCCTTCTCCAGCACCGCTTCACGCAGCCGCCCGGCCCGCTCCAGCAGCGCCCGCACGCGCTCGCGGTCCTCGACGTACGCGAACTCGGGGACGTCCTCGACCCGCAGGTGCACGGGGTCGGGGAAGCGGCGGGAGGACGGGCGGTAGGGGGAGGGGTCGGTCGGGGGTCCGGGTACGGCCGCGTGCAGCGGGTTGACCTGCACGAATCCGGCGCCGAGCGCCCGGCCGGCCCAGGCGGCGAGTTCGGCGAGGTCACCGGCGTCACCCATGCCCCAGGAGCGGTGCGACAGGAGGGAGTAGAGCTGGACGAGGAGTCCGTACGAGCGTCCCGTGGGCGTGGGCAGGCGGGCCGGGGCGGCCACGAGGTGGGCGTGGGCGGTGCGGCCGTCAGGGGCGGTGGCGGTCAGTCGGTGGACGCCGGGCGGGAGTTGCTCGGTGGCGGTGCGGGTCTCGCCCTGCTCGGTCTCGATCCGCAGCCGGGTTCCCGCGGGCAGCGTCGCGAGGGCGTCCGGCGCGGCGGTACCCCAGCACACCACCGTCGGCGGCAGCAGCCGCTCGTCCAGTTCCCGGCGCCGGGCGGCGAGCGCGGTGCGCACGGCCTCGGGGGTGCCGGCGTCGACGCCGAGGGCGCCCAGGGTGCGGATGAGCGCGGCGGCCGAGGCGGTGACCGTACGGTCCGGGGAGGGACTGTAGGAGGTGGCGACACCGTGCAGCTCGGCGAGCCTGCACAGGTCTTCGTCGGGGGGTTCGCCCGGGCGGGATGCGGTCATCTACGGCCTCGTGGTGTCGGCGTCCGGGGCGGCGAGCGGCGGCTCGCTGGTGAGGGGCTCGGCGTCGGGCAGCGGGGGCTCGCTGGTCAGCGGAGCCTGGGCGCAGGCTCCTTCCGCGCTGAACATGCACAGGTGGGGGTCTTCGGGGTGGGCGGAGGGGTCCGCCGGGCGTTTGGAGCGTTCGGACAGCGCCGAGAGCAGAAGGTGTGCGGATGCGGCCACGGTGGCCTCCTTGTTCGGTGACGGGTTCACCGCAGCCCTACCCAGCGAACGCGAGGCCAGACGCCCCACGACCAACAACGCCGTTCTCGTCACATTTCGTGTCCGCTCCGGTGGCGGACTGCGCCTGCTCAGCCCGCCACCGGATATTTTCCGTCGCCGACTATTCACTCAGTACATGTACTCAGTACATAATGATCTCCATGAGCACGCGCCACATCCTGCTCGGACTCCTCGCCACGGGTCCCAGCCACGGCTACGACCTGAAGCGACGGCACGACGAGCGCTTCCCGCAGGCCCGTCCGCTGGCCTACGGGCAGGTGTACACAACCCTGCAGCGCCTGGTCCGCGACGGTCTCGCGGAGGTCGACGGCACCGACTCGGACGGCGGCCCCGAGCGCACCGTGTACCGCTCGACGGCCGACGGAGAGCGCGAACTGGCCCACTGGGCCGGTGAGGTCACCCCGCCCGCGCCGTTCGTGACGAACGAGATCTTCGCCAAGGTCGTCGTCTCGATCCTGTCCGGCGGCGACCCGGCGGCCTATCTGCACGCCCAGCGCACCGCCCACATGGAGCGCATGCGGCAGCTCACGGCGGTCAAGACCGGCCCGAGCGCCGACCTCGCGACCGTTCTCTCGGCGGACTACGCCCTCAACCACCTCGACGCCGACCTCCGTTGGATGACCACCACGGCGGCCCGGCTCACCACCCTGACCGCGGAGGTCGACTCAGCATGAGCAACCCAGTGCCGCTGCTCGCGGCCCGTGACCTGACCAAGGCGCACGGCAGGACCGAGGCCCTGCGCGGCGCCTCGGTCGAAC
>NZ_JBQQCE010000500.1:0-7084 GCF_052245645.1 Streptomyces sp. KR55
CCTTCACCTGGACCAAGTCCGCCGACGAGATCCTCAACTCCCTCGCCGACTACCTCACCAAGGTCGGAGCCAACAACCAGAAAACAGAGGAAAATTAACCCTCAGGATTTCTGGCGCATCACACTAGCTCGGCGCTGGACGCGCTGTGCGGGTGCCGCCGCCGCGGTGAACGACGCCCGAAGCCGGCCCGGCGCCCCGAGCCCGAAGCCCCGTCAGCCCCACCCCCACAGCCCAGCCCCCGGTCGGCAGCCCTACGGCTTGCGCCCCACCGCCCCATACCCGGGAATGACCCCGTCGTCCTGCCCCGGTACCGGCTCCCCCAGCTCCGGATGCCACTCGTGGACCACGGAGACCCCCGGTTCGACCAGTTCCAGTCCGTCGAAGAACCGGGCGAACTCGGCGCGGGAGCGGAGTGCCAGGGTGACGCCCGCGGCCTTCAGTTTCGCGGTGGCCGCCGCCGACTCCTCCGGCGTGAAGTCGGCGGAGGCGTGGGTCATCATCAGGTAGCTGCCGGAGGGCAGTTCGGACAGCAGGCCGGCGACCAGCTCGTGCGCGCCGTCCTCGTCGGAGACGAAGTGCAGCAGCGCGACGAGGGAGAGCGCCACGGGCCGGCTCAGGTCCAGGATCTTCCTGGCCCCCTCGATGATGGTGGCCGGATCCCGCACGTCGGCCTGCAGATACTCGGTCACGCCCTCGGGCGTGCTGCGCAGCAGGGCCGCCGCGTGGGCCAGCACGATCGGGTCGTTGTCGCAGTAGACCACGCGCGCGTCGGGCGCGATGCCCTGGGCGACCTGGTGCAGGTTCGGCTCGGTCGGGATGCCGGTGCCGATGTCCAGGAACTGCCGTACGCCGTTCCCGGCCAGCCAGCGTGTGGCCCGGTGCATGAAGGCGCGGTTGACCCGCGCCATGACCGGCACGCGCGGGTCGAGGGCCAGCATCTGCTTGCCCATCTCCTCGTCGACCGGGTAGTTGTCCTTGCCGCCGAGATACCAGTCGTACATGCGCGCGGGATGCGGCTTGCTGGTGTCGATCGGGATCGCGCCGGTGGGGTCCTGCCCGGTCATGAGCCACTCCGTAAGCGTCGAATGCGGTAAGTGATCAATTCTCTGATCAAATCAATACTCTTCATCAGTCAGGTCGGTTCAGGACAGCAGAAAGTCCGCCTCCCCCGCCTTCGCGCCCTCGATGAACGCGGTCATCTCGTCGGGGGTGTAGATCAGCGCCGGTCCGTCGGGGTCGGTGGACTGCCGGACCGCTATCCGGCCGTCGGCCAGCTTCATCGCCTCCAGGCAGTTGCCCCCGTTGCCGCCGCTCCACGGCTTGTGCCAGCCCTCGCTGCCCAACTCCCGGGCGGGCATGCCGTTGTAGATCCGCTCGGTGCGGATCCGCGGCCTGGGCTGGGACGTGCTGCGATCCATTCACAACTCCTTGCGGAGATCCCTGAGGATCTCCTTCGTGCGATGTGCCGTAGCGGCCTGCGCCGCCATGCGGTCCATGACCTCGAGGTGGGTCGCCACCTCGGCGCGCGCGTCGAGATAGACGGCGCCGGTCAGGTACTCGCTGTAGACCATGTCCGGCAGTTCGGGCATGGCGAATCGGAACAGCACGAAGGGCCCGTACGTGCCGGGATGCGGACCCGTGGCGAACGGGACGACCTGCAACGTCACGTTGGGCAGCTTCGTGGCCTCGAGCAGCTTGTCGATCTGTGCACGCATCACCTCCGGACCGCCGACCGGGCGCTGCAGCGCGGTCTCTTCCATCACGACCCACAGCCGGGGCGCGTTCTGACGGGTGAGCAGTTCCTGGCGTTGCATGCGCAGGTCGACATGGCGCTCGATGTCCTCGGGCCGGGTCTGGCCGACGGCGCCCGACCTCAGCACACCGCGCGCGTAGTCCTCGGTCTGCAGGAGGCCGGGCACGAAGTGGGGTTCGTAGCTGCGGATGAGGGCGGCGGCGCCCTCCAGGCTGACGTACATCGAGAACCAGCCGGGCAGGATGTCGTGGAACCGCTGCCACCAGCCGGGTTTGTTGGCCTCCTCGGCCAGTTGCACGAAGGCCTCGGACTCGTCGTCGGGGATGCCGTAGGCCTTGAGGAGCAGTTGGAGGTACGGGATCTTGAGAGCGACCTCGGCCGTCTCCATACGGCGGACGGTGGCGGGGGCGACGCGGAGAATGCGGGCAGCCTCCTCGCGCTTGAGGCCGGCGCGTTCCCGCAGGTCCTGCAGGCGTCGGCCGAGGACGACCTGGCCGACCGTCGGCGCGGACCGCGGCTCGCTCACGCTCCACCTCCACTCACGGGAACTGACGACGCCTGGGGCGCTTCCTGACGACCCGGGCGCGAATCCTGCACAGCCCAGCGGCGCCATTCGAAGGTCTATTCGAAAACCGAGGCCGACCTCCACCGATCCCAACTGGCGCCGCGTCACATGCTGTTGCGAGCAGTGTGCCACGACCCTTCACCGCGTCACACGGCACTCTGCAATTTTCAGAGTGACACTTGCCAAGTGTTCACGCCGGGGCGATAGTGGCAAGCGTGATTCCGTCCGCACCCTTAGGAACAGACGCCGCCGCAGGCCGTTTCGGCCTCGGTTCCGCTTCGGGAGCCGGCCCCCTCAGGGCGGCTGCCGAGCGCCGGTTCCGCTTCGAACTGGCCGCACATCCGGGTTCCCTCGCTCAGGCCAGACGCCTGACGCGTACCCGGCTGACCGGCTGGTCGGTGTGCGAGGACACCTGCGACACGGCCGCCCTGGTGGTGTCGGAGCTGGTCACCAACGCGATCATGCACACCGCGAGCGAGGTCGTCGTCTGCGAGTTGCACGACGGCGACGACGTGGTGCGCATAGCGGTGCGTGACGAGGGGTGTGCTCCGGGCGCTCCGCACCCGTCCCCGCAGCGGCCCGAGGAGGAGCACGGGAGGGGACTGCTCCTCGTCGACGCCCTGTCGCACTCCTGGGGCACCCAGGAGCACGGCCCCGGCCTGCTGGTCTGGGCAGAGCTGCCGCGCCAGGCAGACGCCCCCCGCGACGATCTCGGCTGGGGCGCCCGCCCCAAGCCGGGTCCGTCCGGCGACTCGGACGAGAAGGACGAGGCGCACCGCGGGGCGCCGGGCGCGACCCACCGCGAAACGGGGACCGAATGGGTCTGACGGCTGCCTCCGGCGGCGGACCGGTGCTCAGTCTGGACACCCTGGTCCGTCTGGGTCGCGGGCTGCGCACCCCGGACACGCCCCGGCGGCTGTCCGTGCCGGACGGTATGACGGCCCCGCTGGGATGCGACGCGGTGGCGGTGCCCGCCCGCTTCGGACCCCTCGTACTGCCCCGGCTGCCCCGCGTGGGGTGCATCTATGCCGATGAGGCGCACTGGTGGTGGCTGGTTCCGTCCGACTCCGACTACGCCCTGGAGTGGCCCGCCCCCGCGCGGTACGCCGCCGGCGCGCTCGTCCCGGAGACCCCGCGCCTCATCCACCGCCCGGAGGGCACGTTCCCCTACACCCCGCCGATCCCGCTCTATCTGGCACTGTGCCGGATCATGGGCACGACGCCGACGTGGTCACGGGCGGTCAGCGCCTGACACGCACGGCGCGCCCCTGAGCCGTGAGGCGGCCCGCGGACCGCCCGACTCACTCCACGCCGTCGCCACTCCGGACGATCACCAGGAACGTGTCCGTCGCGAGGTCCATGACGACCTCGGCGGGCAGGCCCTCCAGCCGGCGCGCCTGCGCGAACTCCTCCGCCGGCCACGATCCCCGCGGCCCGCCTGCGGGAAAGCGTTCGAGCACCCTTCGCCCGTTCACCATCTCGCACCTCCAGTAAGCGTCGTACTTGTTGGAGTTAACGCCTTACAGAGGTGAATCGCCTCGCGAAGTGACGGGACTGAGACGTAGTTGACACGCGTTCACGTTGGAATGTGAGGAGCGTCTCTCCGCTTCCGGGTTTGCCGCTACGCTCCGCTTCACTCCTCGTACTCGTCGTGATACCGGATCCGTTCACTGCCCGCAGGCGCCCCGAAGACCGACGCCCGCCCCTTGGGCTCCTCCCACTCCTCCTGCCGGCCCAGGGCGGTGAGGTCCAGGAAGCTGGTGGTGGAGCCGAGCCCGTCCAAGCCGCGCTCGTACGTCGAGTAGGTGTGGAAGACGCGGTCGCGGACCCGCAGGAAACAGCTCACGCCCGGCCGTTCGACGAGTTCCCCGGCACGTTCCAGGGTCACCTCGAAGTCATGGTTGAAGTCGCTGCCGTACGACGAGTACCAGGGCAGCGTCCAGCCCATCCGCGCCTTGAACGGCAGGATCTTCGTGTACGGCGCTCTGGACACGGCCGCCAACGACGTCCCGCGCGCGTGGAGGTGCGCGAGGTGCCCGATCTGGTCGAGGAACGCCGAGCAGCTGCGGCAGCCGGCGTCCCACTCGGGCGCGAACATGAAGTGGTGGACGACGAGCTGATCGCGATCCGCGAAGAGGTCGAGCAGGGTGGCCTTGCCGTCACCGCCCTCGAACACATACTCCGTGTCGACCTCGACCATGGGCAGCCGGCGCCGCTCGGCATGGAGCGCATCACGCGCGCGTGTCACCGCCTTCTCCCTGACCAGCAGTTCCTGCCGCGCCTTGCGCCACTCCTCACGCGAGGCGATCTCCGGAAGCGACATGGCCCCTCCTGTGCAATGGTCCCGTTGCGGTGGGTGACCGTCGGGCGGGGCGGAACTCATCGCGGTTCCGGAAGATTTTTTTGGACTAGGTGTCGTACTCCTGGATGCGCTTGCCGTGGCTCCGGTCCAGGAGCGCGGGCATCCGCTCCCCCAACTCCCTCACCACCGCGGGCACATCGATCGTCAGCAACTCCCGGTCGTGCATCAGGACCCGCCCGTCCACGATGGTCGTGCGGACATCGGAGGAGCGGGCGCTGTGCACCAGGGTGGCGGCGAGGTCGTGGACGGGCTGGGTGTGCGGGCCGCTGAGGTCGACCAGAACGATGTCGGCCCGCCGCCCCGGTGCGATACGGCCGACGGTGTCACCGAGTCCGACCGCGCGGGCGCTCTGCAGTGTGGCGTGGTGCAGGGCCTGGCGTGCCGTCAGCCAGCGGGGGTCGCCCTCGGTCGACTTCTGGATGAGGGCAGTGAGCGCCATCGACTCCCACACATCGAGGGAGTTGTTGGAGGCGGCGCCGTCGGTGGCGAGTCCGACGGGGATGCCGATGGCGCGCAGGGCGCGTACGGGTGTGGTGGTGGGCCAGGCGAACTTGAGGTAGCCGCGGGGTGCGGTGGCGACGGCGACACGGCCCGTGGCGTTCTGGAGCACGGGCAGGTCGCGGTCGAGGATGCCGGTGCCGTGGGCGACGAGGATGTCGACGTCGAGGAGCCCGGTCCGTTCCAGGACCTCGATGGGGGTGACGCCGTGGCGAGCGAGGCTGGTGTCGGTCTGGTCGCGGTTCTCGGAGGCGTGGATGTGGACGGGGAGGCCGTGCTCGCGAGCGAGTTCGGCGGTGGCGGCCAGGTCGGCGTCGTCGACGGTGTAGGGGGCATGCGGGGCGAGGGCGGTGGTGATACGGCCGTCGGCGCCGCCACGGCGCCGTAGCGCGAACTCAAGGCTCTTCTCCCGCCCTTGGGGCCCCTGGGAGGAGAAGTAGGCCTCGCCGAGATGCGCCCGCATCCCGCACTCCTCGACCACGGCGGCGACCGAGTCCATGGCGAAGTAGTGGTCGGCGAAGCAGGTGACGCCGGCCCGGATCATCTCGGCGCAGGCGAGCCGCGCGCCCAACTCGACGTCCTTTTCGGTGAGGTTGGACTCGACGGGCCAGACGACGTCGTTGAACCACTCCTCGGTGGGCAGATCCTCCGCGACGCCGCGCAGCGCGACCATCGGGGCGTGGGTGTGGCAGTTGATCAGCCCGGGCATCGCGACCTGGCCGCGGGCATCGATGCGTTCGACGGCGGGCTGGCCCGCCGCGCGATCGGCGCCGGTGACGGACTCGACGATCCCGGATCGTACGACGACGGCGGCATCCTCGCGGAAATCGATCCGCTCCTGGCCGTCGTCTCCTTCGGCGTGCACGAGGACGGTGCATCCCGTGATGATGAGGTCGGCGGGAGAAGGCGTCATGACGCCAACGTACGAGTTGTAAGGCGTTACTGGTGCATCCCGTGCGATGTGGCGCTACCCGGCGACGGGCATCTCGACGGCCGCCCGCAGCCCCGCCCGCTCCCGCTGTACGGCCAGCTGGTCCAGCAGCTCGGTCAGCCGTGCGGTGTGCCGAGGGGTGAGCCGGCCGGTGTCGTCGAGGTGCACGGCGCAGGCGGTGGTGGTGTCCACGAGCCGTTCGAGGACGGCGGCGATCTCGTCCGTACCCTCGACGTGCCGCGCCAAGGCGGGCAGCTCGGCACGGGCGAGGGCGATGGCCGCACGAGCCTCGGCGAGCGTGCGGTAGGCCTCCCGCCGAAGCGTCCAGCGGACCGCGCGGTCGTCGGACTCGCCCAGGACGTGCGCCAGGTAGGCCTGCGCGGCGCCGCCCGCCGTCGCGAGCCGGGCGCGTACGGCCCCGCCGCGCGACCCCGGCATCGGCAGATGCCCGACGATCAGCACGATCGCGCAGGCCAGCAGCGTCTCACCGATCCGGCTGACGGAGGCCTCCGGTTCCCCGCCGACCATGACGAGCGCGAGGACGAGAACGGTCACGACGGCCGTCTGGGCGGCGAAGTGCCGGGTGGCGACGGGAATGAGGGCGCCGCTGAGAGCCACGAGCGCGATGAGCCCTTCCGGCCGCGGCAGCACGGCCGCGAACCCGGCGAAGAGCAGAGCTCCCAGCACGGTTCCCGCGGCCCGGCACAGCACCCGGGACGCGAGTGGACCGAGGTCGGGCTTGACGAGGAAGACGGCGGTGGCGGGGAGCCAGTACCAGTGCTCGTGCTGCCCGTACCACTGGGCGTGATGCAGGGCCTGGGCGATGCCGACGCTGGCCCCGAAGCAGAGGGCGACGCGCAGGCCGTACTCCCTGCCGCCGGCCCCGAATATGGATCGGAGAGGGTCCTTGGCCGTACGACGCCGGGTGTGCAGGTCGCTGTTGCCCCCGCCCCGGTCGAAGGCCTCGGCGGCATG